>JBBJME010000429.1:0-4333 GCA_037719765.1 Planctomycetaceae bacterium | reverse complement strand
GGCAAGCGGGACCTACAGCGGGATTAGGGAGCCATCCAAAGTATGTTGACGAAATCGTTTCCCAGGTGGGTCCGTTTTTCCGCGCCGAAGTGGGTCCGATTTGCAAGCCGATCGCCAATTCAGCAGGTTCGGCTCAATTGAAGAGGGCCGCACGGCGGAGCGTGAGGAGGACATTGAGTTTTGACACCATGAGTTGCAGACTCTTGTTGCACTGGATACAGTCGCGCATCGAACGATGTTCAGTTGCGAGAGGAGCGGATCAGTGAATAGGCCATCCACAAATATCTTCAGTCACTGCATTTTATCGCTCGGTTTATTGTCCTCGATCGGGGGCGCGGCTGCGGATGACATCACGCTCGACAACGTCGTTGCACCAAACGCGAACAAATCAGACGAACCGATTGCCAAAGAAGCATCGCTGGAAAAAGCCGCTCACTTTCTGGATTCGGCAGCACTCACATGGCAGAAGGATCGCAAGTGTTTTACCTGCCACACCAACTTCGCGTATCTCTACGCCCGTCCGGCGATTTCAGCCGACACCACGGCACACTCGCAGGTCCGCGCATTTGCCGAAGAACTTGTGCAGGCGCGATGGGCCAAGGAAGGGCCTCGCTGGGATGCCGAAGTTGTGGCAGCCGCTGCGGCTCTGGCGTTCAATGATGCGGCAACCACGGGAAAACTTCACGCGACTTCCCGGACCGCGCTGGATCGCATGTGGACAGTGCAAAAAGAAGACGGAGGTTTCAGCTGGCTCAAGTGCGATTGGCCGCCGATGGAATCGGACGATCATTACGGCGTGACGCTGGCCGCGATCGCTGTCGGAGTCGCTCCGGATGACTATGCGGCAACACCTGCCGCGCAGAAAGGCATGGAAGGAATTCGTCGCTGGCTGAAAGCGAATGGTCCGCCGACACTGCATCATCAGGCGATGCTGCTGTGGGCAAATAGCTATGTTCCGGAACTGCTCACAGCGGAAGAAAAGACAGCCACGATTCAGCAGTTGAAAGCTCTGCAGAAGCCCGACGGCGGCTGGGCATTGGCGACACTTGGCGACTGGAAACGCGGAGACGATCTGGAACAGGACACAGAACACAGCGATGGCTACGGCACTGGCTTTGTGCTGTACGCGCTTCGACGTGCCGATGTCTCGCCTTCAGACGCCGTCATTCGCAACGGTGTGACATGGCTCAAATCCAACCAACGCGAAAGCGGACGCTGGTACACGCGATCGCTGTTCAAGGATAACCACCACTTCATCAGCCACGCCGGCACCGCAATGGCCGTACTGGCATTGAAGAACTGTGACGAGCCAAAGGTTGGCCTCAGCAATTAGGAGAACGTGCCGTGGACTCGGAGGGCTGACGCCCTGCCGCTCGCCTTTGAATTGATTCAGGGCTCCCCAAATTCGAATTCCAGGTTGAAGACTTTCTCCTTGAGAGAATCATCATAGACCGGCCGATGGATCCTGCGTGAGTGGCGAGATCCGGTACCGATTCGTCAATCAGTGATTGACGAATTGCCTCGGACTCAGGTTTTTCAATCACTGATTGAAAAATTGGCCCGGAGTCATCAGCCCAGTAGCTCATTCACAACGCGTCCATGAACGTCTGTCAGGCTGACATCACGGCCGCCAAATCGAAACGTCAGTTGTTTGTGATGAATCCCAAGCTGATGCAGCACGGTGGCATGGATGTCGTGAATCTCAAGAGGATTTTCAGCGACCGAGTTTCCGAATTCATCGGTCTGGCCGAATGCCGTTCCGCCTTTGAATCCTCCACCAGCGAGGAAGATGCTGTATCCGTTGACGTGATGATCTCGTCCGCAGGTTTCTGAAATTGCAGGTGTGTGAGGCGTTCTCCCCATTTCACCGGCCCAGATGACAATGGTGTCGTCGAGAAGACCTCGCTGTTTCAGATCAAAGATCAGTGCCGCAACGGACTGATCGGTGATCATCGCGTTTTCCGCGTGATGTTGCTTCAGAGTTCCATGCTGATCCCATGGAGAGTTATTGGCATGCGTCAACGGGCACGTGATTTCAACGAATCGAACGCCGGCTTCGACCAGCCGACGGGCTCGCAGGCATTGCAGGGCGTAGTACTTCTGATAGTCGTTGGTGCTGTCGAGCCCGTAGAGTTTTCGAGTGATTCGGATTCCTGATCGACATTGGCGATTTCCGGAACGGCCATTCGAAACGCGGTCTCGTAGTTGCGGATCGCCGATTCAATCAGGTGATGTTCGGGCGTCGATTGCGCAAAGGTTTGATCCTGTGCCCTCAGCAGGGCCAGCTTCCGGCGCTGCTTTTCGATGGAGTCCGTGGGCTGGATGTTGTCGATCGTTGCTCCTTTGGCACGCAGCAGGGTCGCGGTGTTCGTGGCCGGAAGAAATGCACTGGAGAAATTTTCGATGCCACCGTTGGGGATCCAGTCGTTGTTCAACAGGACGTAGCCGGGAAGATTCTGATTGTCGGTGCCCAGACCATATGTCACCCACGATCCAAAGCTTGGCGCTAAGCCTGTCACTCGTCCGGTATGCAGCAGCAGGTTCTGCTGACCATGCAGCGGCTGTCGGCCGACGAGCGATCTCACAACGCAGATGTCGTCCGAGATTCCCGCGATATGAGGGAACAAGTCACTGACCCACAAGCCGCTCTGGCCGCGCTGAGCAAACTTCCACGGGCTGCCAAACCAGACTCGCCCCGCATTGCTCTGGGACAATTTCGAAACCTGCGAATCGCCGATTGGCTTGCCCTGCTGTCGAGCAAGTTCCGGCTTGTAGTCGAATGTATCGACGTGACTCGGTCCGCCATCCATGAAGCATAGAATCACATGCTTCGCCCTTGCGGGAATAGCGACTGACGCGGATGGCGCCTTGTCTGCGGATTGAGATTCCGACATCAATCCTGCCAGCGCCATCAGGCCGAAGCCGTTCGATGTGCGGGCAAGCAATTCTCGCCGGGACCAGAGTGATTGATGATGATCAACGGACATACAGAAACTCCTTCGTGTTGAACATCGCGTGAGCCATCGTCTGCCAGAGTGATGTGCTGGCGAGCCGATCCGCTTCGGGAATGTTTTCGGTCTCCGCGAAATCTCGTGCGGCATCCGCCCAGCGAGATAATTCCTCCGATGTCGCTTCGCGTCCGACTGCTTTCAGGAACATGTGCTGCAGTCGCGACGCGATCGATGCATCCTGTCGAGTGATCAATTGAGCGGCCCAGAACTCGGCCTGATTCGTGACGAATGGATCATTCAGCATTGCCAGCGACTGAGTCGGAGTGTTAGCGATATCGCGGCGGCCGGTGGGAATCTTCGGAGCTGGCTGGTTGAAGGTCGCAAGGAAACGAGGTGGCTCCATGATCGTGATCTTCGTATAAATCGATCGGCGGCCGAGTCCGTCCAGCGGGCCGGAGAACAAACGCTTCTGAGGATCCTCGCTAAGTCGGCTGGGATTAGTTGTTGGACCGTGCAACGTGGCATCCAGTCGCCCTGAAACCGCCAGCATCGCGTCTCTGAGCGATTCTGCATCGAGCCGCTGGACAGGAAAATGATGCAGCAGTCGATTCGTCGGATCGATGTCGAGCGCCCCGGCCGCGGCATCCTGCGACTGTTGCCATGTTCGACTCAACACAATGCTGCGAATCAATCGCTTCGTCGACCAGTCTTCGTCCATGAATCGTCGGGCAAGAGCATCCAGCAATTCCGGATGTGACGGTCGTTCACCGACATGCCCGAAGTCATCCGGCGTGGTTACCAGCCCGGCTCCAAACAGCCAGTGCCAGACACGATTGACATACACCGCGCGGTCAGCGGATTCCGTGGATTCGCCACAAGTTCCGCCAGTTCCAGCCGATCGTGCATGGAATCACGTTTGACGCTGGCGGTTTGTGCTGCATTGCCAGAAGTTTGAAAATCTGCGCCAACGGTCGGCTCTGTGTTTTGGCAGATGTCGACCAGCAATCTCAGCGGACCGTGAGGCACCGGGTCGCCCGGCTGGTCGTAATCACCTCGCACGTTGAGACGATAATCGACCGGCGCATTAATGTCGGCCATTCCGTTGACCGTCGCCGGCTCCTGCAGGCGAGCTTCGACTTCACGATACTGCAGTACGAGCTCTTTGATCACAGGTGCGGCGGTTTGAAAGGCTGCGTCATTCTTCAACAGGCCGTTTGTCAGCATCCAGTTCACCAGGCGGACATCATCGTCGCCTGGCTTGTCGTCTTTCCATGCGGTGACAGCCTTCAGGAACAATGTGCGATAGCGATCGACGACGTCGTCAAATGATTGCGGAACAACATCATCATTAAACAGCGGAAGCATCCCTGTCAGTTCGTCAT
>JBBJME010000018.1:0-45143 GCA_037719765.1 Planctomycetaceae bacterium | reverse complement strand
TGCCTGCGATCGCGGTGTAGTCCGAACCGAACGTCGCAGTGCCGGTCGCCAGGTCATCCAGATCAAACGTGATGGCCGAACCAGATGTGTTCGTCGCGCTGAGCGTAACGGTGTAGACGATGTTGGCTGGCCCCGTTTCATTCCCGTGGGTAGTAGCCGTCAGGTTGGCCGTCGCCGAGAGGCTACTGGCAAACACGGTGCTCGCGTTCGCCTGCGTCCAGACACCACGGCCGAAGGTGCCAGCAATCAGAATGTCGTCGGTCGCGTTGTAGACCAGTTCGAAGACCAGCACGTCCGGCAGGGCAGATCCGAGTTTGACCCACGTACCGAAACTCGAAGCCAACGAGACAAACACGCCTGATCGGGTGCCAACGGCGAGGTACGGGGCCGATCCGGGGACGTACACCGCAGTCCGGATCTCGTTGAGTGAGCTGAGGCTGCCCAGATTGCCGGTAATGTCGCCCAGGAGGTCCGCCATTGGACGACATGAATACCGGTTGTTGTCATTCGCGAAGACGGTGTTGTAGTTGTTCGGGTCGATCGCCACGTCATTGACCTGACGCGCCGGCGGGCAAGGCAGTGGTCGCCGTGATGGCCCCTCCAGACGTCGTTCGCTTGTACACGATGCTGTTGGCACCGACGTAGATCAGATCGGGGTTCGGGTGCCGCTGAGCGACCCGCCATAGACCATTGCGTTCTGCAGAAATCCCGGTTGGCCGGGGCCCCGATGTTGGTGTTCGTCGTCCCTTGGTTCGTGGACTCGAACAAGGCGCTTATTCCACCGATCAGGAGCCGCTGCGGATTGATTGAATTCAACTCGACCGGGGTGGTAAAATTCGGGGATGTGATACCGGCCAGGCTGGTGCTGGAGACAAAGTTGTTGTTGCTGTCGTACACGACGCGTCTGAACCCGCCGAGGTTCTGACTACTCATATAGACGATCGACTGATTGCTCCCGGCGAGAGTAGCGTTGTCGATGGCCACGTCCCCACCATCCCCGCCATTGACCCAGTTCCACTGGGCGTTGCCGGAAGTAGGCTGCAGATGGGTGCCGTTGTCCTGTGTTCCGATCACCAGCGTGTTATTGAGCGAGTTGTAAGCGACGTTGTGGGCTTCGACTACCTGGATGTTACCGGCAGCAGCGACCCAGGAGCCGGTCCCGGAAGGATTCGTGTGGCGGTACATGCCGCCGTCATCGGATTGGAGCAGCGTGCCGTCGGCTCGGAACGCCATGTCGCGCGTGTCGGCGTGTGGTGCCGTACTCGTCGCGCCGGCGTTTACGAGGATCGACCACTGGGTACCAGCACCTGCGGCCGCGTTGCCTCGGTAAATCAGGCCGGTGAACGGCGAACTTGTGATCCGGTCGCCACCCACATAGACCAGATTCGCGTTGGTCGGGTCAGCGGCTATCGAGGTATTGGGGTTCTGTTGGCCGCCGTTATGGACGAAGACGTCGTCCAGTTGCGTCCAGACGCCGCCCTGGTTGGCGGACCGCCAGACTTTCGTCGCCGCTCCTGCACCGCCCGCGCCGACGGCTACGTACACAGCACCGGCGCTGGCATTCACCGCGAGACGCACGCGAGATGCGCCCGAGACACCCGTGACGGTCCCGGTGACGTTCGTCCAGGTTGCCCCGGCGTCGTCGGTTCTGAAGACTCCCCCACTACTCTGCATCGAGACGTAGAACCGGTTCGAGTTGGACGGGTCGGCGGCCAGATCCTGGGTACCGCCGGTCCCCAGCCCGTTGCTCCCGTTGATGTTTGTAAACGTGGCGCCGCCGTTGGTGCTCCGGTAGACGCCGCCGCTGGTAGAGGTCACCAGCCAGGTGTTGCCACGGGCCGCCACGGCGGAGATTTTCTGGTTGCTGAGCACCGCCGGCGCGAACACCGTCCAGGACGTCCCGCCGTTCGTCGTATAGTACAACACGCCCTGATCGTCACCGATCGATGCGTAGTTGCTCCAGCGGCCAGCCCCGGCAAGCAGTGTATTGAACGTCGAGTCGGTTACATCGAACTCGATGGCACCGATCGACTGCGACTGCAGCGTGTCGGTGAGCGGCGTCCAGGTGTTGGACGTGGTCGCGTTGGTGGTCTTCCACAATCCGCCGTTGACCGTACCGACGAACATGATGTTCGAGTTGGTGGGGTGCGCGGCAATCGACTGGATAGCTCCGTTGACCGGGTTATTCGCAGGAATCGTAACTTGGGCATTGATCGTCGGGCTGGGTCCCTGCGCAACCCAGATCCCTGGACTGGCGATGGAGACAGCATAGTCCTCAACTTCACCGTTGGAGAACAGGCCGGTCACCGCGAGCCCGGTCGTCCCGCCATGGAGTCGGAATCGCGAAAATGTCTGTCCTGCTGGAGCGCCTGCCGGCACGACGATATTCAGAGTGTTCGTTCCAGCGCCTACAGCGCCAGAGAAGATCTGCTCACCACTATCCGCCCAGTCTCCGTCACGGTTATAGTCAATCCAAGCATCCAAATACGGATTGCTGACGCTGGCGGAATTGGTTACGAAAACGCTGATACTGCCGGAGTTTCCGATCGTCAGAGTCCCGTTAAATGTCACTCCATCTTCGTCGTCCGGGGTACCCGTGGTGTCATCCAGGTTGGCCGCCACACTGGGTTTGCCATCTCCTTCTGCATCGACATTACTACCAATTGAAAAGCCTGCCACCGGTGTATGTCGTGCACCATTGTCCGCCAGAAGTGTTGGGTAGCTGGACGCGAACCCGGATTGTGCTGCGGTCGGGGCATCTCCGAAGTCCTCAGTTCCCACGGACGCAAAGGTTAAATTCAGTGTAATCGCGCCGGTAGCAGAATTAAAACCATCGACCGCGAAGTGGTATGCCGTGCCTGACGTTACACTCGCTGTGATCTTGCTTGCCAGGCCACCGCCGCCATCATCGTCTTGGGCGATCACTGTCAGTGAATTCACCGGCGAGCCGGTCGCCAGCGTGAGATACGTATCAAAGCCGCTGCCAATGGTGTCCACCACCAATGTCCCGTTGGAAGGAGCCGTCCACGACCACCATGCAGAATTGATCGTACTGCTCTGCAACGGTTCTCCGGCCTGTGTACGCGACATTTGTTCCGGTGTCGGTCACTGAAGCGACTGATCCGAGGTCCGTGCGAGCGACAAAATTGTCGCTGCCCGTCAGCATTACGCGACTTTCCACAGACTCGATCCACTGCGACACATGTCCGTCTGACTTCCACGGGGCTCGCGCCGCGACTCTTTTGACGCGTCGCTGCTGACCGAGCAGCATGGACCGAAACAACAAAGATGTGATTTGCCGACCAAATCCGCGAGCTGCCGCGATTAACATGAAATACTCCGCAAGATTCTGAAAACATTGTGTTAGAAATGTGTGTTGCGCGCATCCTTCGCGGTCGCAGGTATAACGATCTCGGATTCACTGTGAATCCGTACCACCGTCAGTCAACGCGGTGGTGTCATAACTACGACGCGTAGCCGCGGTTTTTTTTTGCCGAATTGGTGAGAATTTGCCCCCGGTCTTGATTCAGCCCAAATTCTCACAACTTCGGCTACGACAAAAAAATCACTCATGCCCGCGCGGAGTGCAATCCCCGCCACTTGTTGATGGGCATGCCAACAGGCTCTTCTTCATTGGCAATATCAATTCGGAAGGCACCCATCCCTAAGTACGTGTACAGACTTGAGTGGGTGTATATCCCCAGAGCGGCAGCGACTCGTCAATCGTGACAGCCCGGGATTCTGCTCAAATTTTCACGCAACCTGCGTGTCTTGCCAAGGTGTCGCCATGTGCAGAACGATGCCTTACCGCTGATAAATTGGCAGGAAGCCTTTATCAAGCTGCAGCATGATGCAGTTGAGCGATGTGACGTAGACGGTGCCCACTTGCGGGTCGGCCCAGCCGCCGCCGGACTGCATTTCCTGGAGCAGTTTTTTGTTCAATTCGTCGCGGTACTTTGTCCATTCATCACCGCCCGTGCGATAGACGACCTGCGAAAAATAGAAGTGCATGTAATGCCAATGGCCGTTGCTGGATGCAATCGACTTTTCGGGCCAGATTGTCCGCTTACAGTATTCTCGCATCCGCTTCGTGAGGTCCGTATCATACTCGCCCGCGTTGAACATGGCGGCGAGGGCGGCGGCAGTGATCGGTGGTCTTGCGCCGCCTCCGCGAATACTGTACTGTACGCCACCGTCGGAATCTGTGCATTCGTCGATGTAGACTTTCGCCCGGTCGATGATTTCTTTTGAGACAGGAATTCCGGCATTACGACAGGCACGCAGACCCTGCACCTGAGTGATGCACGTCGAGCCTTCATCGAAGTCGCTGCCTTCCTTTGCAGACACATATCCCCAGCCGCCCTTGCTGGTCTGAGCGTCTGCACAAAACTGTACGGCCAGGGTGAGAACTTCGCGGATTTCTTCACGGCGCTGTTCGTCTTCTTCTTCGCCGTAGACCTGGCTCAGGAAGAGCATCGAGAAGCCATGACCGTATGTGTAGTGATAATCTTCGCGAAAGCCGATCAGCCCATTCGGGCGACTCATGGACAGAAGGTAGTCAACGGCGAGTCGGATCTCCTTTGAATATCGTCCGCTGGTGGTGGTTGAACCTTCCGCTAACATCGCCGTGCCGACCAAAGCAGTCATCGCAACTTTGTATTGTCCCTGATTCGCTTCCCAATATCCCTGTCGTTTCTGCATCGAAGCAAGATAGTCGAGAGATTGTCGAACGGCAGCATCCAGCTTTTCATCCGCGCGGCCTTGTTGAGGTGTGGCAAGCAGCGCGACAGCGGTTGTTGCGATCAAAGTGATCGTACCGCGTTTGATCTGTGACAGCATATCGGGTTGTCCTTATTCTATATTCTATGTCAATCGCATTCTCGGGGATCTTCAAAGTCTGGCAATGCCGGATTGGGGATTCCCCTGGCGATTGCCCCATTTTCACTATGGCTGCGGTGTCACTCCGGCCTCCGTCGATTCAGTCGCGTTCTGTCGATCATGGTCGGCCTTATTCAATGCTTTCAGGTATGCATGAGCGGCCGCTTCGATGATGTCGGTGCTGACACCCTTTCCCTGATAGCGACGCCCGTTAATTGTCATCGTGACGCGTACTTCGCCGAGTGCATCCTTGCCTTCCGAAACGCTGCGCACATCGAATTCATCGAGCTTTGCGGTCAGGTCCATGATACGTTCCATGGCCTTGAATACGGCATCGATTGGACCGTCGCCGATAGCTGCGTCGCACTGCATCGGCTGGTCTTCGCATTGCAATTCCAGCGTCGCCGTGGGAATGGCGGACGAACCAGCGGATGTATGGAAACTCACGAGCTTCCAGCGATCCACGGCATCGGCCATCCGGTTTTCTATCAACGCGATGATGTCAGAATCGAAGACCTCTTTCTTCTTGTCGGCCAGCACGATGAAGTCGTCGAACGCCCGTTGCAGGGCCGCATCGTCGAGCGGAAAACCCAGTTGAACCACACGGTCACGGAACGCATGGCGACCGCTGTGTTTGCCGAGAACCAGGTTTTGCCCGACATAGCCCACGTCTTCCGGCTTCATGATTTCATACGTGGAGCGTTCCTGCAGCATGCCGTGTTGGTGGATTCCTGCCTCATGCGCAAATGCGTTCTGCCCGACGATGGCTTTGTTGCGCTGGACCTTCATGCCGGTAATCGATGACACCAGATGGCTGGTCGGATACAGCCGCTGCGTGTTGATGTTGGTATAAACGCCGTAATAGTCCGCCCGTGTGCGAATCGCCATCACGATTTCCTCCAGCGCCGCATTGCCTGCTCGTTCGCCCAGTCCGTTAATCGTACACTCAATTTGCCGCGCTCCGGCTTCCATTGCTGACAGACTGTTGGCTACCGCAAGTCCCAAATCATCATGACAATGCGCGCTGATGATGGCCTTTGAGATATTCGGCACGTGCTGCTTCAGATACGAGATCACTTTGAAGTAATGATTCGGCGTGGCATATCCGACGGTGTCCGGGATATTGACGGTCGTTGCACCCGCGTCGATCGTCTTTTCCACGACTTCACAAAGAAAATCCAGTTCAGTACGGGCCGCATCTTCCGGGGAGAATTCAATGTCATCGCAGAACTCCTTCGCCAGTTTTACGGACGAGATGGCGCGTTCAATGATCTGCTGTTTGTCCATCTTGAGTTTGAACTCACGATGAATCGCGCTGGTGGCCAGGAACACGTGGATTCGGCGTTTTTCCGCCGACACCAATGCCGCTTTGGCGCGGCTGATGTCGTCTTCGCGGCTGCGAGCCAGTGCGCAGATCGTGGTACGATCACCGAATTTCGCGGCAATCTGCGAGACGGCTTCGAAGTCGCCGGGAGATGCGATGGGAAATCCGGCCTCAATCACATCCACACCCAGATCGACGAGGGCTCGGGCCACTTCCAGTTTTTCCCGAGTGTTCATACTGCAGCCGGGAGACTGTTCGCCATCGCGCAGTGTGGTGTCAAAGATAATAATTTGGTCGCCGGTCATCGGTCTTTCTCCATGCGGAGGTATTACGGGAAATGAAGGGTCATATGGAAAACGGGGCATGCTTTAAAAAAGGGGTCAGGAACCAATACCAAAAGGCCCGAAGGGTGCTCCGCACTATTGGTTCCTGACCCCTTTTCCAAAGCCAACAAAAAAAGCCCTGAGGAATCCTCAGGGCTGGAAAAGTCGGTCACACTGCATGACGTACCTGAGGCGGGCTTCACACAGGAAGCAGTAGAAGGCTCAGGCTTGAAAGCAGGAAGGTCATCTGTCGCAATATTCAGTTTGAGAGATTTCGTTCGCCAGAAATGTCACTGACACAGAAGGAGCGTACCTGTGAAGAGCCCGATCGTCAACAACAGGTTCGCCCTTCCGATCGCGAAAATCTCCAATTTCTCCGAAGACATAACGTGTTCGGATTGCTAGATTTCGTGTTGAAGCGGCCCGCAGGGAAGTTGCGGCCAGCAGCGAATGATGAATTCACTTCGCTCAGTTCTCATCGGATCATGGAGGCGATCGATGGCAAAATGGATCACGGCAGCAATTGTTGCGGCCCTTTTTTTTTCAGTCGGATTATTCGCTGGACACAGCGTTCCATTCACAACGGCCTTGGCGAAGGGCGTGATCGAAACGTCAAATCCAGGTCGCGCAGCTGACCAGAAACCTTTCGGTGACATTCCAGTGGATTCAACCGCTGCGGATGATTCCAGGCCAATGGCATTTGTCAGCCACGCCACTGCAATAGAGAACGCAGAGTTTCGCACGGCTGAGCTGATGGAGCAGGGTGTCTCCGGTGATGAACATCGGAGGGCCATTCGCAACCTGATTCAGCAGCACTTTCCGAACACAGATGCAGTCGCCGCCGAGATCTGGGGCGAGACGTATGCAGAGATGAGCCTGGACGAGATCACTTTTATTCTGGAACAGAAACGCCTCATATCACATGAGAGTTGTGTCGGGCTTTCCACGTCGACAATGCAGTCAACACCGTTGCAGTCTCATAACCCGCTGGCAGAGCCACTGCCTTTAAATCCAGAGCTGGCGGGCGATATCGCCGTTCGGGTTGTAGAAACGAATCTTCGCTCTGCGTACTCACTGGGATTTCGTCGGATGGTTGTGTTACCGGAAGCAATCCCCGATCCTGAATCATGGACACCTGAAAAACGGCGCAGCGCACCAGCGACAATTTTTCGCAGCTTTGAATTCGGCACGTTGATCAGTTCTCCGATTGCGACGCATGTGGCGCTGACGCAGGAGAGTTCGGCGATGTTCTTTCTGGAAGGCAATCGACTCACTCGTCGTGGAGACTTTCAACTGCTGGCGGATCGCCGACTTGGAATTGTCACGAGTCGGGAAGAAATGGCTTCTGCGGAATCCACACCGTTGCCGGAAGGCGCGACGAACGTCCAGATCCTGCAGAATGGAACGATCCAGTTCCAGAACGCCGCCGGAGAAACCGGTGAAGCTGGCAGAATCGCGGTGTGCAATGTGAGGGATCTGGCAGACCTGCAATCCACTGACGGCGTATTTTTTACTGCGACGGATGCGGGCGATGTCATCAGGCATGAAGATACGTCCGCCATGCTGCGGACACATACCCTGGAACAATCGAATGTCGATCGATTGTACGAAAATTCGCTGCTGGCGTATTTGAAATCACTGAGTATTACGTCTGTGGAATAGCTTATTCATCCATTCAACTGTTCGCGCGAGGCCCGTCATGCTCCGATTCATTTCCCTGGTTCTGGTGCTTCCATGGCTGCTCGCAGACGGTCGGCCAATGGCAGGCGTCTTCGCCGATGAGAAACCTGTGGTTGAAACTTCGAAGGTGGATGACCCGGATGTCAAGCTCACCGCCGGAACATGGAAAGATGTCGAAGTACTTGTTGCAAAGAATGCAGGAAAGATCGTCGTCATCGACATCTGGTCAACGTCCTGCCTGCCGTGTATGACTGAGTTTCCTCATCTGGTGGAAATGCACCGGAAGCACGGTGCGAAGGTTGTCTGCATCAGCTTCAATGTGGATTACGTCGGGATCAAATCCAAGCCGGCGGCAACGTACGCAAAGAAGGTGGAGGAATTCCTGCAGAAGCATCAAGCCACCTGCACAAATATTCTCTCCACAATGCCGTCAGACGAAATCTTTCAGTCCCTCGAACTGTCGTCTATTCCTGCAGCCTATGTCTACGGCACGGACGGAAAACTACTCAAACGCTTCGACGACAGTTTGCTGGTCGATGGTAAAGACGAAGCGTTCACTTACAAGGACGATATCAATCCGTTTGTGGAAAAGTTGCTGCCGGATGTGAAGTAGATTCTGTCCCCCGCGGCGAGCGGCATGCGTCAGCTTGCCGGTACATTTTTGTTGGTGTGTACCTGGCAATACGCATCGAATTGCGATGGCACCGACAGACTGACGACGCACAACAGGCCGACTCTGGACATTTGCTGCGACCCGTGCCATCGCGCCGATCGCTTTAACTGGAATTGGTTGAGTTGAGTGAACACGTGATGTTCATAGTTCGCCTCAATTGTTTCGCCTTTTGATCCCGGTCTCCAATTCGCAGGATATGTTTCCGGAGAATCGCAACAGGTCTTGCGCTGCGCTTGGGGTGTTCCCGGACGGTGGCCGTTGTTCTGATTCCGGTGACGATGTTCGTTTTGTCGCGCAGGCATAACATAAGAAGTCGTTGCTGATTCACGGTTCTGCCGTGTACGCCGGGAGAGACTCACGATGACAACCACTCAGGAAACTCGCAACGTCAACGCTGGCGGCGGATCACCCAGGATCAGCAGTCGTCCCGACGGAATGACGCCCCGCACGAACTCGAGGGGGCGCGAACTCACGGCGATGGGCATCCTGACGGCGTTGCGACGCCGCTGGGTACCGGCTCTGGTGCTGGCGATTCCTGCTGCGTTGCTGGCGAGCGCAATTGTTTGGGAAATGGTTCCGGCAAAGTACGAATCAAATGCGATCCTCAAGATTCAGCAATACGAACAGATCATTGTCTTCGAAAATGCCAAACAGCGCAGCACCGAGTTTCTGACGTACCGCGATACTCAAAAGGGATTCATCAAGAGCCGCGGGGTCCTGACGGCCGCGTTGCGTGACCCGAAGGTCGCTGAATGCCGCACGATGAGTACCGTAGTTCATCCGGTCGAATGGCTGATGAAGGAACTGAACGTCGATGAACAAATCAGTCCCGAATTTCTGAAGATCAGCCTGCAGGGCGAATATCCCGAAGACCTGGCTTTGATTGTCAATGCCGTCAAGGATTCGTACCTGAACGAAGTCGTCTACAACGAGCGCAACAAGCGCATCGAAAATCTTCGCAAAGCAGAGGAATCTCACCGCGACGTCGACAAGCGTGTCCGTGCGGCACAACAGAAGATTGAGCATCTGGCAACGAATCTGGGGACGGTTGATCCGAAAAATCTGCTGCTGGATCAGGGGCGCATTCAGCAGAAAATCTCTGACCTTGATAAGGAACTGCGAGACCTCGACGGTGCCATCCATGCTGAAGAAGCATTGCAGGCGCAGGGCTTATCCAGCGGGCTGATGACAGGGATGGATCCTGGCCTGCCGACCATTCGCGGTGGAGCACGAAGTGGCGCGCCCTCAGCCGCCAATGGTGCTGTGGACCTGAACCAGCAACTCTTTCTGCTTCGTCAGAAAATTGTCCAGTTCGAAGCAACGACCCGAAATCCAGACCATCCGGATCTCCTGGCGTGGCGTCAGCAGGAAAAACTGCTGCGCGGCATGATGGGTGGCGGAATCGCTCCCGGTTCGGATGCGACGACGACACCGGCACCATTTTCTCGGGTGGCATATTTGAAAAAGCTGCGTGATGCGGTGGCTGCTGAAATTACTGCGCAGGAAAAGCTTTATCACGACAAAAATCTGCAGAGGATTGATCTGGAACGTGAACAGCGTGAGATTGATCCCGATGTCAAAATGCGGGAATCACTGGCTCAGCAGATTCGTGAACAGGAAGTCGAACTTAACGCACCGGATCGAATCAGTTCCGTGCAGGATGCCAACGTCCCGGAAGAACGTGAGATCAAGAAAAAGACACAGCTTTCCACACTGGCCGGACTTGGAGTGCTGGGATGCATCGTCTGCGGTTTTACGCTGTTTGAATGGTTTTCGTACCGCATCGGCGCGGCCACAGATATTTCCAGCGAAGTCGGTCTGCGGCTGATCGGAACGATTCCTTCACCGGATCGAGGTGGACTGCTGGGCATGGGGATTTTTGCCGGCAAAGTCGATTATGACGAATGGAATCGCGCAGTCACTGAATCCATGGACGTGGTGCGCACGTTTCTGATGCGACATATTGATCCGGCTCGTCCAGCCTCGATTCTCATCGTCGGTGCCTCGGCCAACGAAGGCAAGACAACAGTTTCATGTCAATTGGCCGCCAGTCTCGCGCGAACCGGCAAGCGGGTGGCGCTCATCGACTGTGACCTGCGACGTCCTTCGGCACACCTGATGGTCGGGGGTCAGCAGGGCCCGGGAATCAGTGAACTCCTCCGCGGCGATGCGACGCTGGATGACATCCGTCAGCAAACGCAGGCGCCTGGACTGACATTCATTGGCGCCGGCAATGTGGATCAGCGCGTCCTCCAGTTGCTTTCGGTGGACGGCGGTCGCGGGCTGATTCAACAATTGAAGTCGCGTTTCGACTTTGTTGTCATTGATACATCGCCGCTGCTGTTTGTTGCTGAGCCGTCAATGCTGGCTCAGAACGCGGACATCGTGCTGTTGGCGACTCGCAAGGATTACAGCCGCGTGCAGTATGTCACTCAGGCTCGCGATTCACTGCGCAGCCTGCAGATTCCGCTTCTGGGCGCGATCATGGTCGGTGCCGATTCAGACTTCCAGCGCCAGACGTATGGCTATCAACAGGAAGTCTTACCAATGACGAATACGTAGGCAATTGATTGTCGCCGACCTTTGGAGTGCGGTGACTCGTCACCGCTTTCTTTTTCAGGGAATTTGGCTCTGGAAAGAAAGTTCGTTTGTTCGGCCGACTTCACCTGAAATTGACATGGAAGATACTCTGTTTTCCCGCGCCGATTAACAAACATGTCGTGTTGGAAAGGCAAAGCGGTGACAAGTCGCCGCACTCCAAATGCCGAGGGCTGATTGGAGCCGCAAGGTACGAAATGACTCACTCACCGCAACCTGCCGATGGGACATTCACGGTTGACGTGGAAGACTACTTTCACGTTTCAGCCTTCGCATCCGTGATTAAGCCGGACGACTGGGATCAATACGACTGCCGCGTTGAAAGCAGCACCCGGCGAATTCTGGAAATCGCGGCGAAGCAATCCACGCTCGGTACGTTCTTCGTTCTCGGCTGGGTCGCCGAACGATATCCGCGACTGGTGAGGGAAATTCGTTCGGCTGGTCATGAAATCGGCTGTCACAGTCAATGGCATCAGTTGGTCTACGATCTCGGACCGGCACGTTTTCGTGCCGATCTGATTCAGTCCCGCGATGTGCTGCAGGATATCCTGGGCGAACCCGTTTGCCTGTTTCGCGCGCCGAGTTTCTCGATCACATCGCGGTCACTTTGGGCTTTGGATATTCTGGTCGAAGAAGGTTTCGATACGGATTCCAGCATCTATCCGACGAGGCATGATTGCTACGGAATTCCCGGGTCGCCGAAGAGTCCGCACGTGATTCAGACGTCGAGCGGTCCGATTCGTGAGTTTCCCGGAATGACGGCCACGGTCGCGGGCATGACAGTGCCTGTTGGCGGCGGTGGATATCTGCGATTGTTTCCGTGGCATTTGACGGCGAGACTGCTGGGACAGATTCGCTCCGCAGGCAGACCGCTCAACGTGTATCTGCATCCATGGGAAGTGGATGTCGATCAGCCACGGATTTCCGCTTCATTAAAATCGCGATTCAGACATTACCAGAATCTGACGACGACTGCCCCGAAACTTACGCGAATGTTGAGCCAGTTTCGTCTTACCACGATGACGGCAGTACTTCATCAATGGCTCGCGGCGTCAAAGACGCCGGTGGCGGGCACTCCAGGCAGCCGCCACGCAGCTGTCACATCCTGAACGAAAACGTCTGAGCCATGACCTCGCGAATTCTGTATGTGACTCATCGGGTTCCCTATCCGCCGGATCGAGGCGATCGAATTCGAACGTGGAACGTGCTGAAGTTTCTCGCCGGTCGTGCGTCGGTTGATCTGGCGTGTCTTGCCGATGAGCCTGCTTCCGACGACACATTGCAGGAACTTCGCAAAGTCACGAATCAACTGGCCGTAGTTCCCCATTCCGGTGGTGGGCGCTACCTGCGCGGTGCGTTTTCGATGCTGCGTGGCCGGACAATGACTGAGGGCCTGTTTGAATCGTCCGCTTTGACATCTGTGCTGCGTGCATGGAGCAGCCGGACAATGTACGATGCTGTTCTGGCATCGTCATCGGGAGTTGCGGACTATCTGTTTCCGCCGTGCGTCAATGCCGACACGAAGCGCTGGGTCGATCTGATCGACGTGGATAGTCAGAAGTGGCTGGATTATTCCAGGGCCGCGAGTTTTCCCATGTCACTCGTGTATGGCACCGAAGGACGGCGACTCCGGACCGTCGAATGTCGTCTGGCCTCGACCTGCGATCGGCTTTTGGTGGTGAGCGAAGCGGAACGCGATCTGTTCCGTGCGTTTTGCCCTACGGATCGCATCGCTGCGGTCAGCAACGGGGTTGACTCCGCATACTTTGCGCCGCAGCCTGGGACGGCGTCCGAAGCTCATTCCTGCGCGTTTGTGGGCGTGATGAACTACAAACCAAACGCTGATGCCGCGATCTGGTTTGCTCACAACGTATGGCCTCAGATTCGTCAGCGCTACCCGAACGCAAGCTTCTTTGTGGTTGGTAAGTCACCGACTCCGGAAGTTCGGGCCTTGCAGGCCGTCGGTGGGATTGAAGTCACAGGTTCAGTCCCGGACGTCCGCCCATGGCTGATGCGTGCGGCATGTGCCGTGGTGCCGCTTCAAATCGCGCGCGGTGTGCAGAACAAAGTCCTGGAGGCGATGGCATGTGGTCGGCCTGTGATCTGTTCTCCGGAGCCATTGAAGGGGTTGACGGCCGAGCCTGGAGTTCATTTGCTCAGGGCAGACTCCGCCGTGGAATGGATCAATGCGCTCAGTCGTGTTTTCGACGACAGGCAGATGCAGCATGATCTCGGTGTCGCTGCGAGACATTGGGTGCAGCACAACTACTCATGGGGCTCGGCACTCGCGATGCTGGATGAGCTGTAGCCTCGCTACAACCGGCGCGACCGCTTCGAAAGCGGCATTCGATGCCGGTAGATGTGCGTTCCTGGCAAAAAGTGCCGGTTGAGGTGAATCCGGCAAACTGCGCATGATCGTGGCGGCGATACAAGTCAGAGAAGAAACAAAGTTTCGGCATTAAAGGCATTTCGTATCGCCTGTGCCGACGGGGGCCCATTCATCAACAATCCGGCAGGACCGCGTGCCTGTCGCGTACTTCGTGGAGGAAGATCCTTGAACGGTTCAACAACAATCCGACGTAATGCAAACTCTGAATTCGGTGGATTCCGCAGTTTCATGTGGATCTGCATGGTCATGTCTCTCGCCGTTGTGTTCTTCGGAATGCAACTTATGATGGTTGGCCCGTTAAAAGGGCGGCTCGACAGCATCCAGACTCGGCTGCAGGAATCCGAAGGCAACATGAAGAAGCTGGTCGCCGGACGGGACTCCGTCTGGAAGACCAACAATCTGCTTACGAGCATTGAAGAACAGGCCAGTCATGTGCAGAAGGTTCAGAAGAGTCTGGCCGACATTCAGAATCTTCGCAGCAGTATTCAGCGTGAGGCGGAAGCTTCAACTGTCGCGATGGCTGCACTTGATCGCTTGTCTGCCGTTCAGGATCGACTGGTCGCTGGTGAGCAGCAGACGCTGCAGGCATCCACGCAGATTACGAAACTTGACGAGTTGCTGACGACAATTATTCATGGCGCCGAAAATGCCGAAGTTGCCAATAACTCAGTGGACGGCATTGTCGCTCTGCAGAATCGCATCATCGCGGCATCCAACAACTACGAACAGGCCAGCGAAGGGATCACCAACCTGGCCGATCTGACGCAGCGCATGGTCGCTCAGTCTGAAGAACTGAAGATCGCATCAGCGCGATTTGACGAATTCGTCGGACTCGCGAATTCCATTAAGGTTGCCGCTGTCAATCTGGAAGCTGCAAAGACGACTGTGGCAGAGATGAATACGCTGCAAGATCAGCTGGTTGCATCCGGCGAGAAGCTGACTGTCGCGCAGGATAACGCCCGTGTGCTGGTGGCGATGAACGATACACTGACCAGCGACAGCCTGAAGCTGGATGCGTCCAGCAGGAATCTGCATTCGCTGATTGAGATGGGGACATCGCTGAGCAGCCAGTCACAGCACGTTGCGGAAGCCATCCAGAACCTTGAGATCATGGACGACTTCCGCACGGAACTGGCGGCTCATGTCAAATCCCTCGAAGGGGTTCGCCGCACGATGATGGACATCGCGATGATGGAGTCAACGCTGAGCCGAGTTGCTCAGGTAGTGGAACCTCTGACTCAGATCGGAAATCTGCGGCGGCTATCGGATGACGAAATGCGGGAAGCTGCTCGCGTGATTCTTGATCGCCGAGTTACCCGGTTCTCTCAGTCGGATTCACAGTCTGAAACCGGAGCCGCCACGAACGAAACGCCAGTGACGACAACACCCACGAGCAGCACCGACGAACTGCCGGTACCTCTTCCACCGGAAGCACGATAGTCAGGGACAATGGACGCACCTGACGGGCTGCAAAGCCAAAGCATCCCCAACACGCAAACGGCACGCAGTTCCCCTGCGTGCCGTTTGGCGTTTGCAGCTCTTGCGGAAGGTTCGGCTCGACGAAGCATCGCATTATGTCTGACACTTTTCATTTCAAACAATTCAGCGTGCGGCAGGATCGCTGTGCGATGAAAGTCGGGACGGACGGAATCCTCCTGGGAGCCTGGTGCCGCGAAAGCAGTGACGAGACTGAACCGCGTCGCATCCTGGACATTGGCACCGGAACCGGACTTGTCGCCCTGATGCTGGCTCAACAATTCCCGCACGCAATAATTGATGCGATCGAAATTGACGACAGTGCGTACGAACAGGCGGCGGAGAATTTTCGCGAATCTGCATGGGGCGAACGGCTGCATGCAATTCACGGTTGTGTGCTGGATTACGTTTCGGAGAACCAGTACACACTTATCGCCTCAAACCCGCCGTGGTTCAGTGATTCGCTGAAGTCGGCCTCGGCCGGTCGCAACGTCGCTCGGCATGATGACAGGCTGAACAGGATCGATTTGCTTGCCGCCGTGAACAGACTCTTAGCGTCTGACGGACGATTCTGCACGATCCTGCCGACTCCCGCCGGTCAGGAGTTTATACGACTTGCCGAATGTTCGGGGCTGTATTGCCGTCGCTCCTGTGATATTCGACCGACCCCCGATAAAGCCCTCTCTCGCCTCCTGCTGGAATTTGGCAGAACGGCTCCGGTTGGCGCACCGGTACAGGAGTCCCTCACGGTTGAGACTGCTACCCGGCACGTCTACACTGCAGAGTTCTGCAAACTGACGCGTGAGTTTTATTTGAAATTCTAGTGCTTTGTCAGGCTTTAACTTTAAAAAGGGGTCAGGAACCAATAGCCAAATGGCCCGCAGGGTGCTCAGCACTATTGGTTCCTGACCCCTTTTTAAAGCCACCCCGCCAACATCCCATGCGATCCTGAGAGACCGGCCACAACAGGCTTTGGTCAGCTTGCAACCCGGAAGTCGGGGCCTATACTGGCAACAGCTTTGGAATGTGTTTTTCCTGGCTCGGACAAGAAGACTATTCGGTCACACAGGCCGCATCAGCTGAATGAGGATTTTCAATGAGTGTTCGCGTTGGACAACCGGCTCCGGGACTTGATCTGGCTTTGCAGGCATATGATCGAACAAAAGACGGCACCGATAAACAGTTTCAGGATCTGAAACTGTCAGACTTCAAAGGCAAATGGGTCTGCCTCTATTTCTATCCTCTCGACTTTACGTTTGTCTGCCCGACCGAAATTGTGGCCTTTGACAAGGCTATGGGAGAGTTCAAGGACCGCGAGACTGTCGTACTCACCGGCAGCACGGACAGTGTCTTCAGTCATAAAGGCTGGTGCGACTCGCACAAAGAACTGGGGCAGATCAAACATCTGATGATTGGCGATACCAGCCACGAATTGTCGAAGGCCTACGATGTGCTCGACTGCACGAAGGGCATTGCTTATCGTGGTGTCTACCTGATCGACCCAACCGGTGTGCTGCGCTGGCTGGCAGTGCATGATTTGGGTGTCGGTCGCAACGTGGATGAAGTCCTTCGAGTTCTCGACGCGCTGCAGACCGACAAGCTCTGCCCCTGTAACTGGAAACCCGGCCAGAGCACGTTGAACTAATCGATATGACTGACGCATCTCCCCGACTTCATTTTGCTCTGCAGATGGCTGCTGCCGCATCTGACCTCATCCTGAAGCACTATCAGGTTGACGGGCTGCTCGTGGAATCGAAGTCAGACGATTCGCCTGTGACGGTTGCGGATCGCGGTGCCGAACAACTTATTCGCAACATGCTGGCCGAGTCATTTCCTCAGGATGGAATTCTGGGTGAGGAATTCGAATCGGTTCCCGGCAGGAATGGTTATCGCTGGATACTTGATCCGATCGACGGCACAAAGCCGTTCGTTCATGGCGTGCCTCTGTTCGGGACGCTGATCGGCATTGAATCCGAAGGCCGGATGGTGGCGGGTGTCTGTCGCTTTCCGGCACTCGATGAAGTTGTGTATGCCGCAGAAGGTCAAGGATGCTGGTGGCAGATTCGCAATCAGGCACCACGTCGCACAAATGTCAGTCGCGTCACATTGCTCAGCGACGCGAGGCTGATGTTCACGGAGCCGACGCACTGGATCACCACAGGCAGGTTTGATTCCATCGTCTCAGTCATGAAACAGGTCAAGGTCGCTCGCGGCTGGGGCGATTGCTACGGTCATACCATGGTGGCCACCGGTCGCGCAGAAATTGCGATTGATCCGCTTATGTCACCCTGGGACATTGCGGCTTTGATTCCCATTCTCCGTGAAGCGGGCGGGACATGTACCGACTGGAAGGGTGTGGAAACTGTCACTGGCGGCGACGGCGTGTCTGTCGTGCCCGCGCTGCGGGATGCCGTACTGTCGGTGCTGAAGAATGCACCCGCGCTCAAGAAATAGTCAGACCGGTTCTCATAGGGAATAGCAATGCGATTGTATGTCTCACTCTGTGTCGTTTTTTTGATCGGTGGCTCAATCCTGACTGTCGCTGGATGTTCGGATGGCGGCACGGACGGACCAGCGTCGCTGGATGATTCCCTGGCAAAAATTGAAAAGGCTCGGAAGGACGCGGAGTGGCACCAGCCCGCTGCCAAAGTACCAGCGGGTGCTCCAGCGTCGCCACGTCTGGTGGAAGCACCGCTGGTGGAAGCAGTCGGGCAGGAGCCGCAGAAAGGGACATTCACCGTTGAAGTGGAGTCATCGGCAGGCGACTACACGATCGAAGTGCATCGCGACTGGGCTCCTGTCGGTGCCGAACGTTTTTACCAGCTCGTCAAAGCTGGCTACTACGATGAGTGCCGTTATTTCCGAGTGGTGCCCGGTTTTATGGTCCAGTTGGGGATGAACGGCGATCCGGCCGTACAGCGGCAATGGGATCTGAAAATCAAGGACGATCCCGTCACGCAAAGTAACAAGCGAAGTTACGTCACATTCGCGACTTCAGGCCCGGACAGACGCACAACGCAGATTTTTATTAACTTTGACGATAACTCAAATCTCGACGGACAAGGTTTCGCCCCATTTGGCAAAGTGATTGAAGGAATGGAGAATGTTGATGCGATTAACCCAATGTACCTCGAATCGCCACAGCAGCCCGGTATTGAGTCCGGAGGTAATGCGTATCTTGAGGAGCGTTTCCCGGAACTGGACTATGTGAAGAAGATGTCGGTCGTGAGTGAAGTTCCCGAGTAACGTAATCATAGATGAGGATGGACATAACCGACCGTCGCGGTATAACGCATAACGGCGTCGAAGCGAACTTTTCTGTGCAGCGATTATCGCACAATTGCCGAACGAGTTGTGGCCCGGACTCGGACAAGAATGTCCAGGCTACAGGAGTCGCATTCGACTCATCGATTCAACCTACTCTTCCCGCCTTGCTTCGTTCAAGAGCACGCTCCACCGCCGCATTTTGGTGTCGCGTTCGGGTTCTTCATTGCTGACGTAAAGGTTGCGTCAGCCTTCCACTACGCCCTCAATGTCGCGTTTATTCTTCCAGAATCCCGCGGCAAGGCCCGCCAGATACGCGGCACCCAGCGCAGTGGTTTCCAGTACCTGGGCCGCACAACCGGCACGCCCAGCAGGTCCGCCTGAAACTGCATCAGCAGATTGTTGGCCGCTGCGCGCCATCCACTCGTAACTCACGCACCTTCAGGCCTGCATCGGCCTGCATCGCAGTCAATACGTCCGTCACCTGAAACGCGATGCTTTCGAGAGCCGCGCGGGCAATATGCGCCGATGTGGTTCCGCGTGTGAGTCCGATGATCAGACCTCGTGCCCACGCATCCCAGTGCGGAGCTCCGAGCCCCGCGAATGCCGGTACCACCACCACGCCGCCTGAATCCGATACCTGTGCGGCCAGCGCTTCAATGTCTGCCGACTTGCGAATGATCCCCAGTCCATCGCGCAGCCATTGCACCACCGCACCGGCGATGAAGATGCTGCCTTCCAGAACGTACTCCGTTTTCCCATCAATCTTCCATGCGACAGACGTCAGCAGATTGTTTTTGGACGCCATTGGTTTGTCACCCGTGTGCATCAGCATAAAGCAGCCGGTGCCGTAGGTGTTTTTCACCATGCCTGGCCGATGACACATCTGACCAAACAACGCCGCTGATTGATCTCCCGCGATCCCAGCAATCGGGATGTCTCCGCCCAGCAATGTCGTATGCCCAAACACTTCGCTCGAAGACCGAACTTCCGGCAGCATTTCCCGAGGCACATCGAACAGTCGCAGCAGCTTGTCGTCCCATTCTCCTTTGTGGATATTGAACAGCATCGTACGGCAGGCGTTGCTGGGATCGGTGGCATGCACACGGCCTTCCGTCAGCTTCCACAGCAGCCACGAATCGACGGTCCCGAATGCCAGTTCTCCCTTGCGTGCCCGCTGCTTCGCGCCCTTGACGTGCTTCAGAATCCATTGCAGCTTGGTGGCAGAAAAATAAGCATCGAGAATGAGCCCCGTTTTTTTGCGGATCATCCGATCAGCGCTGTCCTTGCGCAGCGCGTCGCAGACATCCGCAGTACGACGATCCTGCCACACGATCGCATTGCTGATCGCATCTCCCGTGCGACGATCCCACACGATGGTTGTTTCACGCTGATTCGTAATTCCGATCGCAGCAATCTGGCCTGCATCGATCTGAGCATCCCGCAGCACTGCTTTCGCAGTGGCCAGCTGCGACCCCCAGATTTCTTCCGGATCATGCTCAACCCAGCCCGGCTTCGGAAACTGTTGCGTAAACTCCTGCTGCGCTGAGGCAACAGCGGTCCCCGCATGGTCAAAGAGAATGGCGCGACTGCTGGTCGTGCCCTGATCGAGTGCCAGAACGAATTTCATGGAAGTATTCTTTGCTTACCCAGCAACCAGCTTCTCAAACGCCTGCCGCTGTTCAATCAGCGCCGCCACCTTGTCCGCCGGTTCGGTCCGCGCCTCCAGCAGAATCCAGCCTGCGTACCTGATGCCTTTGAAAAGTCGAAAAAGCTCGGCGTACGGATAATCATCGAGCGTCAATTCCCGCACATGCACGGTGGCACCGAAGCGATCTTTGACGAGATTGAAGTTGTGTTCCAGCCCTTCGCCCTTCAGATCCTCTGCATTGGAATTCCAGCAGACAGCGACATTCGGATGCGTGGCCACATCAAATATCGCCCTGATCACCGGCAGTTCGCATGTTTCCGCGCCATGGACTTCGACGCGAATCTGCTGCCCGTACTGCTGACCGTATTCCGCAGCTTCGTTCAGAGCAATCCCGATCTGTTCAATCGTTTGCTCGTGCGGCACGTCTTTCACAAAGCCGTTTGGTTTGACTTTGACCCCCGATCCTCCGCAGTCGTGCATTAACTGAATGTACTGCTTTGTGAGCTCGATATTGGCCTTCACTTTGTCTTGATCTGCTTCGTGAAACTGAGCGTTTGAGCCGTAACCGACCAATTCCACGGAACTTGCTTCGAATCGTTTTCGTACACTATCACGCTCTGCCTTCGACAATGCGGGTTCGACCGCGTGACGATGTTCGGTACGCAGCTCAACGCCCGTCAATCCGGATTTTTCACATGTATCAATCAGCGTCGGCAGGTCCAGATCCTTGCCCCATTGATACGTCACCAGACCGAAACTCATGTCGCTGTCGGTCGCATCGGCAAACCCGTGTGGCTGAGGTCCAGCGAGCAGGGTGTCGGAAATCCGCAACCCCGCAACTGCAGCAGCCATCGCTGAAGCAGAAGCAAGCATAGAGCGACGAGTCGATTGGTTGCGTCGAGCAGAACGATTCATCAAAGCACCTCATTCAAAGATTGCGGAAGAGTTTTCAACATTTTTTTAAACCGCAAGCCAATATACCAAGCAAATGCCACGGTTGCACGCTCTTCGGTTGTATGTCGCCGGAACGCAGGTTTGAAGACTTCGAAAAATGGATGCCCGGTCCAGATCAAAGGTGAATGGGAAGTGTTCGACCAGTGGATCAAATTCCGCCTGTGAGCAGCAGCCCCAAAACAAATGTCACAGCGCCAACAAAAATCATGAGCGGGGCGAATTTGTCAATGTCGGGCGTAAGGTACACCTTCCCAGGGTGTACGTCGGATCAATAGGGCGGTCAATTCAAATCAAAGAAACAGGCTACGCGGTTGCAGTCGCAAAAGAATCGCGAATCCGGGATGCAAGTCGACGAAACGCGGAAAACTCATGGCATGTGTCGTTCTGGAGCCGTCTGCAGAAAAATCTTTCAATTTCTTCTAAGCAACGAAGCTGGGCGTCGAATCACGTCCCCATGCTGCGGGAACTGAGCCCGCAAAAAGAACAAGTGGCACCCCGGTGAGGAGAATTGAAATGTTGAAGAAAATCGTAGTTGGCACAGCGTCGCTGGCATTGGCTGGTGGTCTGTTGTTGGGTTCAGATGCGTGCAGTTACCTGAGAACTTTTGGTGGTCAGGTTCGACAGGCCGTGAAGTCTGAGATTTCGGTCGAATTTGAACTGGATCGCATCCGCGATGAAGTGGACAATCTGGTCCCGGAGATCCGGCGACACATGACGATCGTCGCCGAACAGTCCGTCGATGTGAAAGATCTGGAACGTGATCTCACGGAGAAAGAAGCGTCACTTGGCAAGCACAAGGAAGCCATCCTGGCTCTGAGGAGCGACCTGGAAAGTGAAAATACTTCGTTCACCTACCGAGCTGTCTCATACAGCCGCGGTGAAGTCGAATCAGATCTGGCTCATCGCTTCGAATCTTTCTGCTCGGTTGAAGAGGCTGTCAAACGAGATCGTCTGATTCTGACGGCTCAGCGTGATACGCTGCGAGCCAACCAGAAAAAACTGGACACTCTCTTGTCCCGCAAGCAGGATTTGGTTGTGAAAGTCGCTCAGCTCGAAGCACGCCTGAAGCAGGTTCAGGCAGCTGAAGCGATCAATTCGATCGAGATTGATGATTCACAACTGGCTCATGTGGAAAAGATGATCAAAGACATGAATCATGCCCTGGATGTGCGTGAATCCGTGTTGGAAACCGAAGGGACAGTGTTCGGTGGCATTCCGGTGAATGAAGACGTCGCTCCGTCGAATGGCGACATTGTCGGCGAAATCGACTCACACTTTGGTCTGAAGAGCGACGATTCGGTTGCGGAAGTCAGTACGCAGCCGTCGATCTGAGCTGCATTCACATCGACCAGCCGGGGCCGTCAGGACTCGGACAAACTGCAGCAACTCAGGACGAACGCTGCAGGGGGCGTCGGTGAGGATTAATAATCACGCGGAAATGACTTCCGCAACATGACCGGGACACACATCGCTCCGGGCTCGCAGTTCGCTCGGGCCCGGAGTTTTTTTGTGTTGAGCGTTCGAAAGTTGATCAAAGTTCAATTTGAGAAATCGGACTCCTGCGATTGCAGGGTGGGACAAGCGGCGATCTGCTGAGCTGGCCCAGCACTGAGATGTTGTGAAAAAGGCAGGACGGCGCTCGTGTTGCTCGCTGGTCCCGCCCTGGGAAGGCTTTACAATGATCTGGCCTGCTGTTGACAAATCTCCCGACAGAAATCGTGCGATGGCGGACTCAGCGGAACGCAGAGAATTGAAGTGGTCTATGCCGACAGATCGTTACATGTTGTGGATCGACGGAGTGGGTGCCTGGCAGTTGTGCGTGGGTTCTCTGTTTCTGATCGGCGGCCCCACCCTGGAAGACAAGTCGGCCGATATCTGCCTGATGGCGAACCTGTCGCGGCGGCATGCGTCACTTTTGCGAAATGGTGAAGATTGGTTCATCCATCCGCACAATTCGACCGTTGTGTCGGGTCGAGCTGTCACCGGTCCTGCGTTGATGCGTACGGGAGATCAAATCTGCCTGGCCGAACGAGTTCGGCTGGGTTTTCGCATTCCCAGTGTGCTCGCTGGATCGGCTTTGATAGATTTTGAAAGTCACCATCGTCCAGCTCACTCGGTCAATGGTATCATTCTGATGACGGACAGCATTCTGCTGGGGCCTCGAAAGGATCATCATGTGTGTTGTCCCGACTGGCCGGAGCTTGTCGTGATCTATCATCAGGACGGCGTATTGCGGTGTCGTTCCAAAGTCAGCCTGACCGTCAATGGAACACGCGTGCGGGATTCCGCCGTCCTGAGCGACGGTGCTATTGTTTCAGGAAATGACTTTCGGTTTCGAATTGAGAAACTGAAAGCTTAGTGGGTTTAGGCGTTTCAGCGGAACGGCACCAGCCGTCGGTAACAGTTTTAGTCGGAAGAGCGATAAGAAATTTGCACTCGCACCGGAATCCAGACCGCTGGAAGGTTACACCATCAAACGCGCGATTCACCGCGGTGGGTTTGGTGAAGTGTATTATGCGCTGACCGACGCGGGCAAGGAAGGTGCAGAAGCTGCTTCACAACAACATGGAAGTCGAGCGCGCGTCGTCGCGTCTGAATCTCAAGCATCCAAATCTGGTCACGATCTTTGATATGCGGCAGGATGCCGATAAAGATCACTGGATCATTATGGAGTATGTCGGCGGCAAGGGCTTGTACGAAGTGCTGCAGGAAAATCCGGCAGGTCTGCCATTGAATGAGGTCTTTCGCTGGCTGCACGGGATGACGGTAAGCTTGAGTTTCCTGCACGACCGCGGGCTGGTCCATCGCGACCTGAAACCTGCCAATGTGTTCAGTGATGCAGATCAGGTAAAAATCGGTGACGTCGGCCTGTCAAAGTACATTTCGGAAAGTCGCCGCAGCGCGCAGACGCAGAGTGTCGGGACCGTTTACTACATGGCACCGGAGGTGGCTCGAGGGCGATACGGTCGAGAAGTCGATGTGTATTCGCTCGGTGTCATCCTGTACGAAATGATCACGGGCCGCGTTCCGTTTGAAGGCGAAACGACGGCTGAGATTCTCATGAAGCATTTGACTGCGGAACCGGATTTGTCGGTGTTGCCTGAGAAGCTGCGTCCGGTGCTGGCGGCGGCGCTGGAAAAGGATCCGGATCGACGCATCAGCGATGTGGAAGAACTGGAACGCCGCTTTCGGAAGGCGATTGAAGAATCGGGGTTTGCGACTGAGAAGCCAACCCCTGTTTACGCTTCAAAGCCAGCGGCAAAGAAGTCCGCCACGGCGTTGGCGACGACCCTGGCTGGCGATCCGAATGTAAGGGCGGCACATGTCGAGATCGGACTGGCTGGCAGGTGGAATTCTGCAAGAGAGCTTTGGAATACGCGAGTTCCGACGCCTGTGAAGTGGGTTCTGTGCGGTGCGGTGTTGTGGATGATTTTGCAATCAGGTGCGTTTCGGCCGCTCACGGCTGGAGGCGTGATTGGAGGACTCGCGTATCTGGTTTATCGCACGTTCTTTATGCCGTCACAGCCGAGCCGCGCGCCTCAGGTTGCGGCATCGCTGCGCCAGCCACCGCAGGCTGCAAGGCCACCGCTCGCAGGGTCGCCGATATCGGCAACTCAGATGCCGGGACCCGCTCAGGCCGCGCCAGTAATGGTCGGGGCTCCACAGCGATACATGGCGCCGGCACCTCAACGAATGCAGGTGTCCGCGATGATTTATACTCCGGCAACCATTCGACAGATCCCAGGTGGTCAGCGCGCCACCGATATGACGACTTCGTTATCCGTGGCACTGGCAGCGGCGGCTCTTGTGACGACGGCCGTACATCTCGCGACGGACATGCTTCCAAATGCTGCCGATGTGGCGTTCTTCGGGACCGTGACGCTGATTGCGGCATGGGCATTGATTGTGCCTGCGAAAATGTGGGAAGGCAGCAAGGGCGATACGATCCTGCGGCGTCTGATTCAAGGAAGTCTGGGTTTGGGTGTCGGAGCCGTTGCGGCCGTCCTGCAGCAGTTTCTGATGCTCAGCGAAACACCGTTGCTGCATACAGACGGGGACGGCGCCTTCAACGGCGGAACCATCGGTCGGATTCATATGCTGCAGAATGGTTTACCTACGATGGCCGGATTCATGATGTTTGGACTGTTGTTTCTGATACGTCGCTGGGGTAGGCGGACAGTTTTCGCAAGTCACGATTTCGAATTTCGTCATCGCTTGTCACTTTGTTTCTGGGTGTTGTGCTGGCGGCAGTCATGCCGTTTCCGGAACAGTTAGGTGCGATCTGGGCACTGGCGATTTCGGCCGTCGTGCAGCTGTCATCAGGCTGGACTCCACAGGAAGACCGATTGCTTGCACCATCACCCGGTTCTGCTCAGGCCGCTCCGATCATGGCCCAGGTGCGTCATCCGGTCGGGGCCGTTCCTACTGCGGCCGGACAAAGGATGTAATGTCGTGGATTATGGTCGTCCGACTTTCCGAGGCGGGACTTCACGGGGCGGAGAGTCGTGCAACAGTGGTTGCTGCCTGAAAGCTGCAAGTCAACATTGATTGGGATGTGAATTAATGCAACACACAAACATCAGCATCACGTCCTTTGGCGTGATTTTAGTGGTCTTTATGCTGATCATGATCGGCGTCGGCGCGCTGAAACTGTTGTCGCTGCTCGTGAATGCACTGACGGGAAGAGGGAAGCCTCAACCGTCGGCGAAGGTGGGAGCGTGGTCCGGGGTCGTGACAGCGCTGGTCGTGACTGCAGCGATGTTTGTGGGGCTGATCGCGTTTGCGATGCTGTTTTACGCGCCGATTGCTTCTTCGCAGCATACCATCACCATGAATTCTCAGGACCATGAGAGGATGCTGGAGTCTGACAAAATGGCACGCGCCCGGGAACTGGCCGGCTTGGAACTGGTCGCCGCTGTTGAAGAGGAACAGGCGAAAAAGACAGTAGACGTACTGGCTGAGGTTGCTGAGGACGCAAGAGTTAAGGCCGTGGATGATCCTTTGGTGACAACGAAGGACACAAAAGTCGATCCTGCGGCAGAACAAGCGGCGTTCATTGAAGCGAGCAAGGCGGAACTTCGTCAGTTGGTGTCGAAGATCGGGCAGTACGTGAGTTCCAGTCTGGAAAAGGTAGGCGATAAAAAGGGTACAACAGTTTTTGGACAAGCTGCGAAATCGGACAATGGTGACGTCGTCGTCATTCAGCCGTCCGATGAAATGGTCCAGCAGATCCTCGGGCCAGCTGGCCAGGACCTGCTCAAGTCCTTCAATTCCGCACTGCCAGGTCGCATTCGTCAGACGTATGCTTTGATCCCGCTCACCCCGCCAATGGGATCAACGGTTCCAGTTAATCCGTTGCTGGCTGCTGGCGGACTGGAGTCGATTGCCAATTCGATTGTGTCGTTTGTAGAACGAGCTGACCTCCCGGCGGCAGTGGCTGGTACTGAGGTTGAGTCGGACGCATTGCCTGCTCAAGCTGGCGATCAACTCACAGTAGAGCCGGAGATTCCAGCGACGCCGAGGTGGATGAAAGAAACAGACGGCCGCAGAATTGTGGTGCACACCAAACCGATCCTGGAGGGCGATGATAAGGAAGCTCCCTTGACGGTCGCGATCAATGAAGCACTAGCGAAGCATGTCGAGAACGTAACGGCGACGATGAACTCGACTCTTCATAATCAGGCGAAGTTCGTGCGCATGGAATTGCCGCAGGTGAAAGCAGGAGAATATGTTGTCGATACTTTCGAACGTCATGAAACGTTTGAAACCGAAACCGACGGGCCACAAGAGTTTCTGGTTCGCTATGCCCTGCTTGAATTCCCGGAAGCAGTCGATCAGTTCGCTGTGCGACTGATTCGCCAGTCGATCCAGCAGGATCGGATTATGGGCCTGGGAATTGTTGTCGGACTAGCCTGGTTGAGCGTATGTTCGGCCGGATTCGGAATTCGACAGTGGAGAAAGGGTACCAGGCTGCGACGAATCGCGGCGGCCCCTCTGTTTGCAGTCATCACCCTTCCTGCGCTGCTTGTTGCCGTTGGCATGGTGTTTGCGATGTCCAAAGGCGTAGTGCTGCACCGGCCGTGGAATTCACAGCCCGTTTCGATTGATCTTGAGCACATGTGAGTGCCGCTCACCACCCAAAAGCCCGAGAAAAGCAAGGCGAAACTCAACTTCCCTCATTTCAGTTGTCCTCCTAAAATCCCAATCTTCTGCAGCAAGGCCAAATCGCCATCATGAACCGTGCGACGGATACTTCTCGGTCTTATGTCCTCAGTTTTCCCGCAACGACTGCGCGTACGTCAACGGTTCCAGCAATTGCTGCCGATCCTGTTGCTGGTCTGCGCGAGTGGTTGTGCGTGGCACCAGCCGACTTTGCCAATCATGTTTCAGGCGGCACAAACGCTTGACGGTCGCACGTTGCCTCCGCAGCGAGAATACTGGACTGCCTTTCGAACCCCGTCAAAGTTCAACGCCACGGACTCGTTTCTCCTGGAACCGTATCAGCCGGGTCGCATTCCGCTGGTATTGATTCACGGACTGGCATCCGATGCGTTGACATGGAAAGAAATGATCGCCGCGTTGCAGTCTAACCAGGAGATTGCCGCTCGGTACCAAATCTGGGTCTATCAGTATCCTACTGGAAACTCATACCTAAAAGCGTACCGATCTTCGCAAAGAGTTGCAGCTGACTCGCAGCATGCTTGACCCTGCCAGCACTGATCAGGCGTTCGATCAAATGGTTCTGGTCGGACACAGCATGGGCGGGATTATTGCACGGCTGCTGGTGAGTTACAGCGACGATCGCCTATGGCACGCGGTCTCGGACAAACCTCTGAGTGAGGTTTTTGAATCGGGTCCACTTCCGGACGAAATCGTGTCAGCCTTCTTGTTTGAACCGGTGCCATTCGTAAAAAAAGTAGTCTACTTTGCGACGCCGCATCATGGCTCGAACTGGAGCGAACAGCCGTTGGGAAAATTGGGCCGCTGGCTCATCGACGTGCCGCAGCAGCTTCAGGAAGACTACATCGGCTTGATTCGCGGAAACCCGGGACTGTTTCGTAATCCTGCCAATCGACCGCCAACAAGCATCGATCATCTCTCACCCTGCAACAGCATCATGCAGGCCACGAGCCAGCTTCGTTGTTCAGATCTGGTCTCGACACATTCCATCATCGGCATCGGTTTCCTGCTTCCCGATCTTCACTGGGGAGACGGAGTCGTCGCCATACCGAGCGCTCGAATCCCATCTGTTCAGACAGAATTCTTTATTCCTGCGACGCATTCCGGAATACTTCGAAACCGGGCAGCCACTGCAGAATTCCTGTGTATCCTGATGCGATGACCGTACACACAGTTCGCGGCTCATTTGAGCAAATGGTTCGGCTGGTTCATACTACGCAACTCAATCTTGCCAGGACTATGAACTTTCAGGAGCCGTCCGAATTGTCCATTCGAAACCTCAATCAGCGTGCCGCCCATTTGACGGAATTCGCAAAGTCTCGCGCGGAAAGCCTGCGAATTGGAATTCGCGAACACGAGGGAGTCCATGTGCTGGACTTTGGAGTCACGTCCGAAGGCGGTCTGGAAGCAGGTGTGCTGCTGGCGAAAATCTGCCTTTCGGGCATGGCAGATGTAGAAATCACGCAGTCTGACTCACGACTTCCCGACGTGCCGCAGGTTTTCGTGCGGACGGACCATCCGGTTGCAGCCTGTCTGATGAGCCAGTATGCGGGTTGGAAGATTGCTTCCGCGGATTTTTTTGCGATGGGTTCCGGCCCGATGCGTGCCGTCGTGCGCAAAGAAGACATCTTCCAACATCTGCCGAAGACCGAAGACGGACAACTGGCCGTTGGCGTGCTCGAATCAGGGTCGTTGCCGAGTCAATCTGCGATCGATTTGATTCGCGAGTCGTTGCCTGCAGAATGTCGACTGACACTGGCAGTGGCCCCGACGGCATCGCAGGCGGGAAATATCCAGGTCGTCGCGCGGTCGATCGAGACGGCTCTGCACAAGTTGCACGATTTGCACTTTCCGTGCGAGCACATCGTGAGCGGCACCGGAATCGCGCCGTTGCCGCCGGTGGCAAAGAGCGATCTGCATGGCATCGGACGCACGAACGATTCGATCCTGTACGGTGCCACGGTCAACCTGTGGGTCCGTTGCAGCGATGATGCCATCGAAGCCATCGGAGCAAAAGTGCCCTCCAATTCTTCAGCGTCGCACGGCCAGACATTTCTCTCGCTGTTCAAGGCTGCGAATCATGATTTCTACGCCATGGACGCGGCACTGTTCAGTCCAGCGGTAGTCGTCTTTCATAATCTGCAGACCGGGCGTACTTTTCGGTACGGTACGTTGCTGCCGGACCTGCTGCGTGATCGTTCGGAATGGCATAATCATGCGAATCGGTGTCTTTGGAAATCACGACAGTTGGTACGTGAACGAGTTGTGTCGTTTCGGCACCGCGCGGGGGCACGTCATGTTGCCGCTGCTGTTCGATCAGTTCGCTGCCCATGTACATACCGGATTCGTCGATTTCCGGTGTGGCGATATCGATCTGAAAAGTCTGGATGTGATACTGGTGCGGACGATGCCACCCGGTACCCTGGAGCAGGTTGTCGCACGCATGAACATGCTGGCCGGACTGGAGGCCTGCGGTGTGCGGGTCATCAATTCCCCGCGCGCACTGGAATGTGCCGTCGATAAATACCTGACAACACAGCGCCTGGCGCTCGCCGGAATCCCCGTGCCTCCCACAATCGTCTGCGAGAACTCCGACACGGCGCTCGAAGCATTTGAAGCTCTCGGACGCGACGTCGTTGTCAAGCCTCTGTTCGGAGCTGAAGGCCGAGGCATTATGCGCGTCTCGGATCCGGAACTCGCGTTGCGGGTGTTTCGCACGCTCGAACGCCTTGGAGCCGTATTGTACCTGCAGACGTTTGTCTCCGGGCCGGGGTTTGATATTCGAGTCCTGCTGCTGGACGATCAGCTGGTCGGATCGATGAAACGCATCCCGAAGCCAGGCGATTTCCGCGCCAACATTTCGCAACAGGGCACCGGCGTCGTTCACGTTCCGAACGAACGGGAACTGGAATTGGCTCGCCAGGCCGCAAACATCACGGGCAGCCTGTTTGCCGGCGTCGATCTGATGTACAACGCCGATCATGAGCCGCTCGTGATCGAAGTAAATGCCGTCCCTGGCTGGCGCGGTTTGCAGAGGACCTGTGACATTGACGTTCCGGCTCGTCTGTTTGAATGGATGGAAGACGGTAGTGGCTGAAGTTGAACAAGCGTGGCATTCGACCGCATTCGCGGACTCATAATAAGGCCGTACGTGATTTCGGTTTGTCCCCGGCGAGCGGAGTGGCGTCAGCCCATCGGTATGTCGTTTTTCCAATTGCCGGATTCGACAATCCATCCAGCCCAAAAATCAAAACTTGCCGAGGCACTACGTTGCGGGTTCAATGACAATTGACGTGTGCGGGTTGCGTTTCTTATGCTGTTGAGTCTACAGATCGTTGCCCAGTCGCTCCAAACACCTGTTTAGAACGTACATATTTGCCACGAGTTCGAACTTGCTGACGCTCGATTTAGCGTTCCAAAGGGTGGTCACTGAAAATTTGACTTCAATCGCACTGAGTCGGACAGGCGAAGTCAAGGTCTTCAATCGCCCGGCTCCCGGCATGGCGGCTTGCGGCAGCGAGACTGCGATCTACCAGTCAATTCCCTGAGGAATCGCTGGTAAGTAGTCTTTCGATTGCAGTCGATTTTCGGTGGGTCGTACGGCAACGCCTGATAGTATTTCTCTGCAATCGTCGATTCACCGTTTTTCTCGTCACGCCTAATTGCTTTACCGCGTTTCCTTTCGTAGACGGCAATGACCTCCTTCATCATTTGCGCAGAAACGTCAGAAATCGGTCTGGTTCTTGATCGCAGTAGACTGGCAAAACGGCTCTCGAATGTCTGGCTGTTTTTTTTGCTGAGAACGAAATGTCTGATTGTCTCGAAATCGCTGGACCCGTCATTGCGAATCAGGATCGGGGCCGCGCAGTACTTGAATGGCATGTCTCGCGGTTTCCACTTTGCCTCACAAATGTCATTTCGGACTTTGATCGTGATACAGGGTGTGAGAAATACCAGTCTGGAGCCTTCCTTGCCTCCTTGGACAAACGCAAGCCTGGCACCCTCCAGTTTGGCAGAATTTCGTTGATGCAAGAGGTTCTTTGAATGGCATCCGGTGCATCCAAAACTGCCGTACTCGTAGAACGGATCGTCACGCTGTTCTTCTGGATTGCTCTTGTCAGGCGCGCAGGTGAACGAAAAACACTTTGGGTGCGACCATGTCAGTTGTTCCTCGCAAGCAAGTCGATACCTTGTTTCTTCAACCATGCCAAAAAAAACAACGGCTTGGTAAATGTTGGTGGCACTGCGCTGCGTTGAATGAATCCGTCTTTCACTGACAACCCACCCCAAGCATCAAGTACATCCTGCCGCACGCGATATGACCGATTTCGCCATTCACCAATGGGTATGCAACGATCAAACCGACCCGACACACCGGGCTTTGCGATCACGACGATATCAGTCTTGCCTCGCTTCGTCTTACGCACATGCGCGTTCTCGTACCAGCGTTCGGGCGAAACGCGGCCAACCGACAGCACTTCCTGAACCACATACAGTCCCACCAGAGCGTAAATCAGCCTGTGTTCACAGTGATGGATCGGACGCATTCCACTGTAGAATACAAGCATGTCTCCCTCGCTCATGCTTGCCATTTCGGCCCCGCGACGATCGCCCACATCGCCGTAGGTCAGACATTCAAAGTCCGGATCCAGATGAACCGGATGATTGAGTAAGTCAGGTGGAAATCGTAAGTCGCTGAACAAGTCGCGATCATGATCTCGGCAAAAGCGATGCAGAGCTGGCAGGACTTCGCCGTAGCAACGTTCAAGTCCAGGGTGAAAAGCGGTGCCGACTTTTTCCGGTATGGGAACGTAAACGAATTGTCCCGCGGCATCGACAGGTGCATTCCAACGACCATACGCCTGATCAACGCCAATCCGAACCAACAATGCCTTCATGGTTACCAACTATATCTTGCTGTTTCGGTATGAGTCCCCATCCAGCCTGCAATGACGTACCGGACCAAAATCGGCAAATTGCTCTCAATCCACATCTTTTAGATCTGCCACCGCTCGATAGTCAATTGTGGAATTGACTCAAAATCAGAATCCGTCGTAATAACAATCGCATTCGGCATGGTCTGAGCAACCGCCGCGACCATCATGTCAACCACCTGCATCGGACGACCGCGACGCTTTAGGTCGGCAGCAATCCGCCCATATAAGAACGCAGCAGCCAAGTCGAATGGCCATATTCGCAAAGACGACAAGTTACGTTGCAGGATGTGCAGGTTGCGATCACGGCTTGCACTGTTCTCAATTCCATAGACGATCTCCGCAATGATCGGGACGCATGTGCCAATGCGATCACCTTGTCGAACAGCCGACTGGAGACGATCAAAAACGTCTCCACGTCGGTTGATGTAGGCCCCCACAACGCCGCTGTCGAGCAGGAGGTTTTTCATTCCCAAATCTTCCTCAGATGCTCACCTCGTTGTTCAAACTGGGATTTTTCCCACGCTTTATCTGCCTGTTGTCTTATCATCTCGGCGTCAGATTCTTCCGCTGTCAGGATGAAGGGTTCGACCTTTTCCATTGCGGCCAGAGTCCGTGCGATCTCCTCAGGAGTAGGAGGCAATTCGTCAGTTTCGGCAGTGGCTGATTCGATCCACAGTCTGACTTCAGTGCCATCCGGAAGATTCACTCGCTCATGCGTTTCAAATCGACCATTTCGGACGATGGCAGTTATCGCATTCATCGTACTTCTCCATTTATCGGTTCACGCTGCACGGCCGATTGCACCATGCCGGATAGCCATTCAGAACCGTTAAGCATAGCAGGTGGCTCTGAGACACGTCAAATTTGCCATGGCCGCTGGATTCGCAAACTTCAACGCCTGGTCTCAGCGCAACTTCGTAACCGGATTGCGCCATAGAACTTGGCCAACAGCCGTGCGAATTTCAGTGCAGATCGTTCCCGCACGACCAAGGAGATGATTACAATTTCCGTTGACAAGAACGATGGAAGGCACAACCATCAAATCGGAAATCAAAAAACGCGAGCTGATTTCGCAGATCATGGAAGGGGATTCGATGACATCGCAAGGGAAAGTCAGTCTTCGAATCAACCCATTTGCGAGTGAGACACCGCTTCGTTTGAAAAGTATCATATGAACATACAATTAACTATCCAGGCTCTGCAACAGGCATTACCTCCCGTGGTGCGCTGGAGCGGTGCCGTGGCGAAACGACTGCGACAGTTCGACATCGCAGTTGGCGGCAAGTCGTCCGGCAACGCGAACACCGATGCATTGACGCTCGCGGATCTGTCTGTCCAGGAACTCCTCGTGGCCGCACTCCGTGATGCAGACCCTGTGCTCCGGTCGTGTCGCATCGAAGGCGAAGAAACGACAGGCGACATGTCGCACTTTGCCGCGGACAGCCCATTGGCAATTTCGATCGACCCGATCGACGGAACCAAACAGTACCGTGACAAAACCGGCAACGGCTATTCCATCATTGTGCACCTTCACGACGATTCCACACCGCACTATTCACTGGTGTTTGCCCCTGAGATGGGTGAGCACGGAACATGGGTGGAAGTCACTCCTGATCGCATCGTCTGCGGTCCGGATGATCCATCGCGCACGGCCCGAGCGGTCCTGGATTCTCTGCCCGATCTGACGCCGCGCCGCACAGACGCCGGTCCGGGTATCTATCTGATCGGTTTTCAGCAGCGGGACGCTGAACGCGCTCGCGAAGTCGATCAACTGGTTGTTCGAGGTCGCAAACTGGCGGGCCATACGTCGGACGAAATGCCGGGCAGCATTTATCCGTTGATGGCAACCGGTGAGTACACGGGTTCGCTCATCCATTCTCCGAATATCTACGACTTTCCTGTCTCGATGCACATCGCGCGCGTTCGTGGCGGCGATGCCGTCTGGGTCCACAATCGCCAGTCTGTTCATTACCGCGACCTCTGGATCGACACCCGCGCCGGAATGCTGCGTTATCCCGGCATCGTGGCGTGCAGCGAAGACGCCGACGTCATTGATCAACTCTGCCGACTGTCGAAAGACTGGAGTCAGACTCGGTACGAAGGCTGATCAGAATTCGGCGTCAGATGATTCAGCGTGATTTCATGCGGCTTTGTGTGAAGTGGGATGCCCGCCGCAGCCATGGTCCGCGCATAGCCGATGACACGATGGCACTGAGCGGCGACAAAGCCGAGGATCATGGCAGCAAAGACAGCGAACATAAGGCTCGTTGTTCCGAAGTAGAGCAAGGTTGCGGCAACCAGAACAAGCACGGCATATGCCAGAATCATCTGAATGCGAACTGCCCACATCTTCTTTCTGGCGACTTGCAGACCGAGCACAAACAGTCCGACTGAAACCACTCCCCAAAGTAATCCCAAAGCGAGCGATGTGGCGTCGATTTTTCCAAAACCCTGCGAAATGGTGAATGACAGAAGAGCTGCGAGTGTCTGAATTGCAGCGACGCAGGCGAAGAAAATCGCGACACCTGCCAGCCCGCGAGACTCCTGTCGAAATCGCTCGACGACTGTCCGCCAAGGTTGCAGTGAAGACGCGACTGCAGGTTCGGCAGTCAGCTCCGGGGTCTCGAAGGGATTATATTCCTCCGGAGAATTCATCAGCAAATCGTCCAGATTCATGTGGCAGGAAAGCGCATCAGTGACTCATGCTAGTCGAATAGTCGAAGAATGGAAGACGATCTGCCATGGTTTATTGCACGCGCCTGACGTGGCTCACTTACAATCGGCGTCTACCTCGGTAACATCCGTCAAACTCTGTTGTGAGCTCGTGTTCCTCTCACTGTCCGTAAATGGGCTTGAGTCAAAAAATCACAGGATAAGAGCGGATCTCCAATGATGACCACTGGCGTGATGTCCCATGCTGAAAACTCACCCCGATTATTCGAACATCGCGGGAGACTGAGATGGCGGGGATTCATTCCGGGACTTGTTCTGTGTCTATGGCTGAGTGCTGACGGTGTGCAGGCGCAGTCGGAGAAGGAAACAATTGCATCGTCACTGCGAACCCGAAATGTCATGCTGATCACAGTGGACGGACTGCGTTGGCAGGAAGTTTTCGGCGGCGTTGACGTGACACTCATGGACAAAGAGGCGGGCGGTGTAAAAGATCTGCCGTCGCTCACAAAACGATTCCAGCGCGAGACGGCTCGGGAAAGTCGTGAAGCTCTGATGCCATTTTTCTGGAGTACTCTGGCGCAACAGGGAATCGTGTTTGGTGACCCCGAACACGAGTCGAAGGCGGTCGTCACGAACGGGCGAAATTTTTCGTATCCTGGCTATAGCGAGATCCTGTGTGGTTCCGCAGATCCGTTGATTGATTCCAACGCCAAAAAGGACAATCTGAATGTGACTGTGCTCGAATGGATGAAGCAGAAATCGGGATTCGAAACTTCGGTCGCGGCTTTCTGCAGCTGGGACGTGTTTCCGTTCATCATCAATGAGACTCGCAGCGGTATTCCTGTCAACGCCGGCTGGGAGCCGCTGGCGACGGACGCCAGTCTGGATCTCCGGGAACCGGAGGCTGTCGAGGCATTGCGGGAGTTGGATGAGTTCTCGATTGAGATCCCGCGTTACTTTCCGGAAGTGCGATACGATTTTGTCACGTATCGGGGAGCGGAAGAATTCATCAGGGTGAAGAAACCGAGGCTCATCTATGTGTCACTGGGAGAAACCGATGACTGGGCTCATGCGGGCCGATATGACCTGTATCTCGACTCAGCCTTTCGGACCGACGACTACATCCGGCGACTCTGGCTGCTGGTGCAGTCGATGCCCGAATACCGTGACAGCACCACACTGATTCTGACGACTGATCACGGTCGCGGAGACAATCGCATCGACTGGAAGAACCACGGAGAGAAGATCGAGAATTGTGAGTATATCTGGATGGCTGTGATGGGACCGGATACACTCCATCAGATAATTCGTGGAACCACAGTAACTCAGTCGCAGATCGCCGCGACCGTGGCCGCATGTCTGGGGTACGACTACCAAGCCGCTGTTCCCAGGGCTGCAGGTCGGTTGCCCGTATTGCCTTAAGACTGAATGTCTCGAAGTGAACAAATCATTTGCGATCCCTTGCTGAAATTGTCAATTGGAGCTGTCCCTATGTTGAATTCTTCACTGCGTTCCCTGATGGTCTTGCTGTCGCTGGCTGTGGCAGTCGAAGCACGCGCGCAGGTTGCGGCATGGGCCGACAAGGAACTTGCGGTGCATGACGGACTACAGCTCTGGCTGGATGCGACGCGGGTGAATGCTGCTCGCCGAACAGCGAACAGCCCCGAGTTTGTCTCGGGTGACGTTATGCCATCGTGGTCGAATGGTGTCACGGCGGAACGAACTGTGGATCAGGCTGATGAGGAATCCCGGCCCAGGCTGGTGCGAGTCGGTGATGGATGGCTGATGCGATTTGATGGCAAAGATGATCACTTTCGCCTGACAGGAACGGGCATCAGCCTGCAGGCCGCGACTGTGTTCATCGTCGTCGCGCCGCATGCGAATCCCGGCGACTTTAAAGGCATCTTTGCGACCAACGCACCGGATCGTCGCGACTACGAGTCTGGCATGACCATTGATCTTGGGTCTGGGCCATCGTTCAAATTCGACCAGCTGAACGTTGAGGGCAAAGGTTTCGGCGGGGCCAAAGACTTGCTCAATTCCGCAAGCGACTTTGGCACGCTGCATACAATCGAAGCGGTGTTTGATGCGACGGCAAAACAGGTGACGCTGAGTCTCGACGGCAAGCTGGAAGGTACTCGCCCGTTCGCACCGTCTGAGATGTCCTTCGATGAAGTAACCATCGGAGCAAGATCCAATACCACTGGTCCTGGGGCTCAGAAAGTCCTGAGACCGGTTGCGGGAGATATCGCCGAGTTGCTGGTCTACAACCGAGTCCTCACGGATGCAGAGACCGCCAGCGTTCGTGAGTATCTCAACCGGAAGTATGAAAAACTTGCGGGGGAATTGCCCGGTGAACTACAACGGGCAAGTTCTGGCGGCGTCCCGCTCGTCAAGGCTGAGAATCCGCCGGCAATTCAGATGCTGCAACCGGGATTTTCAGTCCGCGAGATTCCTGTCGAACTCACCAACGTCAACAACGTCTGCTACCGAGGCGACGGTAAACTCGTCACGCTGGGCTATAACGGCGACATTCATCTTCTCAGCGACACAGACGGCGACGGCATCGAAGATAAGGCCGAACTGTTCTGGAAGAACGAGGGCAGCATTCGTGGCCCCATCGGCTTGTTGCTGACTCCACCCGGTTACGCAAAAGGCAGCGGCGTTTTTGTGCCGAGCAAGGGCAAGGTGTCACTGATCGTCGATACCAACGGTGATGACAAAGCGGATGAAGAAATCATCGTGGCAACCGGCTGGAAGGAAATTCCACAGAATGTTGATGCCGTCGGGATTACAATGGACAAAGAGGGCAATCTTTACTTTGGACTCGGCACAGTGAACTATGCGAACGCCTATCTCGTCAGCGACACGGGCGTCGCTGAATATGACGTTTCGTCAGAGCGAGGAACTGTTCAGAAAGTGTCGGCCGACTTCCATCGACGAGAGACGATCTGTAGCGGTATTCGCTTTCCGATCGCGTTTGCATTCAATCAGGTCGGCGATCTCTTCTGCACCGAACAGGAAGGAGCGACCTGGCTTCCGAACGGTAATCCTTTCGATGAGCTATTGCATATCCGACTGGATAGCATCGGCCCGAACGGCAAACCAGCGACAAAGCGACACTACGGATTTCCGCCGCGACATCCACGTCACAATCCGGACGTCATCGACGAACCTTCGACATTCGACTATGCACCGCAGCATCAATCGACGTGCGGAATGGTGTTCAATGAATCCGTCAATGGCGGCCCCGTCTTTGGACCGGAATCATGGGCGGGCGACGCAATCGTGTGCGGCGAATCACGCGGAAAACTGTGGCGAACCAAACTCGTCAAGACGCCGTTGGGCTACGTTGCGGCTTCGCAGTTGTTTGCATGTTTGCAAATGCTGACGACCGATGCATGCGTCGCTCCTGATGGAGATCTGATTGTGGCCTGCCACAGCGGACCTCCCGATTGGGGCACAGGACCAACAGGGATCGGCAAACTGTTCAGGATTCAGATGGACACACCGGATGTCGCACGTCCCGTTGCGACATGGGCTGAGGGACCTCAGGAAATCCGAGTTGCATTCGACCGCCCGCTGGATGCTACAGAGCTGCGTCAACTGACGGAACGCATCCGAATCGAATACGGTGAACATGTTCGCGCCGGGGATCGCTTTGAAAATCTGATGCCTCCCTATGCTGCCGTCCGCGCCCAACTCATCAAGCCGCGTTTCGCATTGCCTGTGACAGGAACGGCAGTGACCAGCGATATGCGTACGCTGATTATCAATACGGCTCCTATGAAATCGAACGACTATTTCGCCGTGACGGTTCCGATGCAGTCAGAGGTGGATGTAGACTTCGCCCTTCATGGCGTTGAAGCCAGATGGACCCCTGCCCCGGGAAATGCAACTCCAGCATGGTCCGGCTGGTTGCCGCATCCTGATCTGACGGTTGCGAAGGCGATGCTTGTCGCCAGTGCAGGGCACGACGCTCTCTGGGCCGCGCTTGAACAGCCCGGAATCCTGACGCTCAAATCCAGGCTGAACCTGCATCACATCCTGCGACCGGCAATTCAGCCAGGAGCCAGCATTGACTACGAATGGCCCGCCGAAGAAGCCATCATCACATTCAGCAGCGATCACGGAATTGTTGTTCAGGCCAGCCGCGCCACGGATGAAAATCAGCCTATGACCGAGATCGCCGTTGTCTGTGATCAATCCAATGTCGAATGGCAACTGGCAACTTTCAGGACCTCCGCTGATCTGACTGAACCGGTCGATGTTGTGGTCGCGATTCAAACGGGAGGCAGCACCATGCCTGAACTCACGGTTTCGATGCAGACCAATGAAGACTCTGCTCCGCGGCCTGTGCAACTGCATCGATTCCTTCTGCCCTGGCTGGACGTGCACACGAAGCATGATTCGACAATGCCGGATGCACCATTAAAGATCGCTGAACTGGAAGGCGGCAGCTGGGCACGCGGCCGAAAGGTGTTCCGCAGCGAAGCGGCGAGTTGTTTCAAATGTCATTCCGTGGGTGGTGGCGGAGCGCGAATTGGCCCCGATCTGATGAATCTTGTGCATCGTGATTATGCGTCTGTGATGCGAGATGTTGCGAACCCGAGTTTCGGAATCAATCCCGATTACATTGGCCATGTGATCGCTCTCAACGACGGTCGCGTTCTCACCGGCGTACTGCAATCGGACGGAGATCAGTTGCTGCTGGGCGATGAAAAGGGCACCGTCACGAAGTTGTCGAAAACAGACATCGAATCCATGGCACCGTCGAAGACGTCCATAATGCCGACCGGAATTGCCCAAAAGCTGACGGCCGATCAGATGAAAGATCTGATCACCTACCTGATGACGCCGCCGCCTCACTTGCCACTCGAATCGCCACTCACCGCACCGCCGCTGCGAACACAGGCGGAGGTCGCTGTCGCCCTGGCGGGATCGCCTGAAGTGGCGGAGCCCACTCGTCCATTGAACATCGTATTGGTCGATGGACCAAAGGATCATGGGCCTGGGGAGCACGATTATCCGGCGTGGAAGTCCGTCTGGGAAGAACTTCTTTCAGCCGCCGACAACGTGACAGTGTCCACAGCGACAGAATTTCCGAGCGACGAACAACTCGCTGCGGCGGACGTGTTGTTGTTTTTTCAGAAAGGCAGTTTCGAACCAGACCGCCCGGCAAAGATGGATGCGTTTCTTGCACGCGGCGGAGGAGCGGTCTACATTCACTGGGCCGTCAATGGCAACGATCAGGTACAGGAGTTTTCAAACCGAATCGGCTACGCATCATGGGGCGGTCGCATTGCGTTTCGTCACGGCCCGCTGACTCTTGACATTCACAACACCGATCATCCGATCGTCCGCAACTTTGATCAGCTGCAGCTTTACGACGAAAGTTACTGGAAGCTCACCGGGCAGCCGCAGGACGTTACGCTGCTGGCCACGAGCACGGAAGACGGCATGCCGACGCCGCAAATATGGACGACGGAGAAAGGCAAAGGCCGAGTCTTCGTCAGCATCCCCGGCCACTACAGCTGGACATTTGACGATCCTCTGTTTCGCATTTTGCTGTTGCGAGGCATTGCCTGGACCGCTCAGGAGCCGATCGATCGGTTCAATGATCTGGTGTCACCCGGAGCCAGGTTGTCAAAGTAGGTGGCTGATAAGCCAAGTGGCTGCGGCACGCTGCTGCTGCTGGGATAACCACGGCTCGCATTGCCGGCGGCGTTCAAGGAAAGAAAAAGCATCCTCGACAACCACGGCGCCTATCGCGGCGAAGCCGTCGGAACCGTTGTTTTCGATCAATGATTTCACCGTGCGAGATCCTGAGCAGCTTCGCACGCTGATGCACGAATCACTTCAGGGGTTTGCTGTTGAGCTTGGTATCCCGATGGCCGCAAGTCTGCTTGAGGACGATGTGATTCAACTGTGCGGATCGAAGAGCGAACGTGTCCTGAATCGTGCAGCATCGAGGCATGGAAGTCAGGAAGGATACATTGTTCTCGGCGGCCAGAAGGTGGCCGATGCCCTGGTCGCCATGAATCCCGCAGCGCTGGTGACGAATCTGAAAGATCTGCGCACCGGCGGTCTGCTGATCGTCAATGAAGACAGCTTCGAGGACAAAGACCTGAAGCTTGCCAGACTACGCACCAACCCGCTCGACGGACCAGCGATGGAGAATTATCGACTGGTCAGGATCGGGATGACCAAATTGACTCGGGAGGCGGTCGCTCAACTGGGACTTGGTCCAAAAGATGCCGAACGCTGTAAAAACTTTTTCGCACTGGGCCTGGTCTACTGGCTGTATGGCCGCGATCTGGACGCCACATTGCGGTTCATCCGTGGCAAGTTCGCACAAGGGGCGCCGGTTGTCGCCAAAGCGAATGAGGCCGCGTTGCGGGCCGGTTGGTCCTACGGGGAAACGATTGAGGCCTTTGGAAACAGTTATCAGGTAGAGGCCGCGGATCTGCCGCCCGGCCATTACCGAAACATCATGGGCAACCAGGCGATGGCTTTGGGGTTGGTCGCTGCGGCGCATCGAAGCAACAAAGAAGTTTTTTATGCTTCGTATCCGATTACGCCGGCCAGTGTTATCCTGCATTGCCAATGGCTCAGAACCGTGGCTGATCCCGGACGTGAGTCAGCTGGAACCATTCGAAATCACGCATCCGGAACTGGCTCCTGATGGTGCGCCGTTCCTGCCCTACGAACGGAATGAATTGCTGTCCCGACCCTGGGCCATACCGGGTACGCCTGGCCTGATGCATCGGGTGGGGGGCATTGAAAAGGAAAATGGCACAGGGAACATTTCGTACGATCCGGACAACCATCAGACGATGGTGGATATTCGGGCTCAGAAAGTTGCCAACGCTGCAAAGCTGCTGCCGGAACAGGTTGTGATCGGCCCGCAAAGCGGTGAGCTGCTGGTCGTTTCCTGGGGCGGTACGTATGGATCCTGTCTGACAGCTGTCCAGCAGGCACAACACGATGGTCGCGCTGTGGCTCACGCCCACATTCGTTATCTCAACCCGCTCCCCGCGAACCTTGGTGAAATTTTTTCGCGATTTGACAAGGTGCTGATTCCTGAACTGAATTCCGGGCAGCTGCGAATGCTGATCCGCAGCCAGTACCTTGTCGATGCGATTGGCTTGAACAAAGTCAAGGGGCAGCCATTTATGGTCTCCGAAGTGTATGCACGAATCTGCGAACTGATGCCCACTTTTCATCCCAGGTGAAATCCATGAGTACTGCTCTACCGGTCCTGACGCCGACTGATTTTACGAGTGATCAGGATGTCCGCTGGTGCCCCGGGTGCGGCGACTATTCGATTCTGGCACAGATGAAGAAGGTCCTGCCCGAAATCGGTGTCGCCCCGGAAAAGACTGTCTTTGTGTCGGGCATCGGCTGTTCCAGTCGATTTCCGTATTACATCAATACTTACGGCATTCATTCGATTCATGGCCGTGCGCCGGCGATTGCCACTGGTCTCAAAGTTTCTCGGCCGGATCTGACCGTGTGGGTCATTACCGGCGATGGGGATGCCCTGAGTATTGGTGGCAACCACTTTTTGCATGTGATCCGCCGCAATCTGGATATCAACTACATCCTGTTCAACAATCGCATTTACGGTTTGACGAAAGGTCAGTACTCGCCGACCAGCTTCGAAGGTCAGATTACCAAGAGTACGCCGATGGGAGCTGTCGATCATCCGCTGAACCCGATGATGTTGGCTCTCGGAGCCGGGGCAACGTTTATTGCTCGTTCGGTCGACTCGAATATCAAGCATCTGGCTTACACTCTCAAACGGGCGGCCGCACACAAAGGCACGTCGTTTGTCGAGGTCTATCAGAATTGCAACGTCTTTAACGACGGGGCTTTTGGCTACGCCCAGGACAAAGCGACCCGCGAGGATGCGACGATTGAACTGGAACTTGGCAAACCTTTGATCTTCGGGAAAAACCGCGATCGGGGAATCCGCCTCAACGGACTGTCGCCCGAGGTTGTGGATCTCAATACATCGGGCATTAAAGAGGATGACCTGCTGTTTCATGATGAGCGTGGCGATGTCATGCATGCCTTCCTCATGGCTCGTTTGCTGCGACCGGACTTTCCGGAACCGATCGGCGTCCTCCGTGCGGTCAAGACACCGACCTTCGAGGAGGGAGTGCGAAACCAAATCACGGAAGCCACTCAGAAGCGAGGTAAGGGCGACCTGCAGAAACTGCTCGCCAGCGGTGACACATGGCGAGTTCCTTCCCGTACTCCCTGAGCCCGATATCAGTGCGATCATTCGTGGAACAGCGAAACGCAGCAGGCTGATATTTGTAAACCTGCGGAGGTTTATGGATCGGCGCGGCGTTCGTTGCTAGAATGCAGTCGTCCCGAGGCGACAGATTGAGCAAATCCATGTCACTGCTTGAAGTTGACAATCTCACCGTGAACTATGGCGCGATCGAAGCGATCCGCGGATGTTCGCTGCGCGTCGAGCAGGGTGAGATCGTTACGCTGATTGGCGGGAATGGTGCCGGGAAGTCGACGACGCTGCGGACGATTTCTGGACTTTTGACGCCGAAGAACGGAACGATTCGGTTTGACGGTCAGACCATTCAGGGGCGGCAACCGCATGCGATCACGCAAAGCGGACTGATTCATGTGCCTGAAGGGCGCGGAATTTTTGCCAACCTGACGGTTGAGGAAAACCTGATGCTCGGTGCGTATTCACGAAATAATCTGCGGGACATTCTTGCAGATCGCGAGATGGCGCTGGACTTGTTTCCTCGAATCGGTGAACGCCTGAAACAGACGGCAGGAACATTGTCCGGCGGCGAGCAGCAGATGCTGGCGATCGCAAGAGCCCTGCTGGCTCGGCCGAAGCTCCTGATGCTTGATGAACCTTCGCTGGGACTGGCTCCTCAGATCGTGCAGACAATTTTTCAGGTGATCCGGCAGATCAATCGAACCGGTGCGACGATTCTGCTGGTCGAACAGAATGCCGCGATGGCACTGCAGGTGGCGCACCGCGCGTACGTGATCGAAGTCGGTTCCATCGAAATGGAAGGCCCTGCTGCGGAACTCGCCGCCAGCGACGAAGTTCGCAAAGCGTATCTGGGTGCTCATTGAGGTTTGAATTGTGACTGCTGTTTCACGTACTCCGGCGTTCTCATGGTCCCTGTCGCGACGCAGTATTCCGCGAACGCGATTGCCGGCGTTGATGGGAATTCTGAACGTCACGCCGGACAGTTTTTCCGATGGCGGCAGGTTCAGCACCATTGACGCGGCCGTGGATCGTGCACTTCAGATGGCAGAAGACGGAGCGGACATCATCGACATCGGTGGTGAATCAACACGGCCCGGCGCGGAGCCTGTCTCGCTGGAAGAAGAACTGCGCCAGCACGCCCCGTGATTCAGAAGCTGGCCGGCCAACTCCGCGTGCCCATGTCGATCGACACCACCAAGGCGGAAGTGGCGCGCCAGGCTTTGGATGCCGGAGCTGAAATCGTCAACGATATTTCAGGCCTGACGTTTGATCGCCACATGCTGGACGTTTGTCGCGAAGCCGACGCGGGAATCTGTGTGATGCATATTCAGGGTACTCCTCAAACGATGCAGCAGAATCCGCAGTACGAAAATGTGGTGAACGAAGTCATTGAATTCCTGCAGCAACAGGTCGATCGGTGCCTGATGGCCGGAATTCCGGCAGAACGCATGTGCGTCGATCCGGGAATTGGTTTCGGCAAGACGGCCGATCACAATCTGGAACTGTTGTCAGCCGTGCCCAACATTCAGCAGGCCCTGCAACGTCCGGTGCTGATCGGCCACTCCCGCAAACGTTTCCTGTCAAAGATCCTTGGCCGCACTGTGGAAGAACAATCGGCCGGCACGATCGGCGTGGCAGTGGCATTGGCCGAATTGGGCACAGATGTCCTCCGCATCCACGACGTTCGCTCCGTGCGCGATGCCCTTGTGGCCTGGGACACAATTCGATGCGGATTCAATGTCGCATCAGTTTAGTCCCTAAAACAGCGACCTTTGGAGTGCAGTGACTCGTCACCGCTTTCTTTTTCAGATAATTTGGCTCTGGGAAAGTCGTTCGTTTGTTCTGCCGACTTCACCTGAAATTGAAATGAAATGTTCGCTGTTTTC
>JBBJME010000163.1:0-15799 GCA_037719765.1 Planctomycetaceae bacterium | reverse complement strand
AGTATTCTCAGTCAGCATTCCATCGACGACATCAGCGTTGCTGAACGACCGCTGGAAGATGTGATCGCCGAACTGTTTTCATCCGATGATGCCGCGAGGGCGGAGAAATGACCGCTACGCCTGTCCATGCCGATTCTGAAACGGCGCTCAGCGAAATTCGCGCTCGATTGCGGCTCAAATGGCTCATTCTCAGGACCGCGATTGAAGAGAGACTCACCTATCGGGCCGACTTCGCGTTCTCGACGCTTGTCCGATTTCTGCCGATCGTGACGCAGATTTTTCTGTGGAACGCCATTTTTCAAAATGCCCCCGGCCGTTTGATTCAGGGCTATGATTTCAGTGAAATGGTGTCCTACTACCTGCTGGTGATGCTGACGCGGGCGTTCTCAAGCATGCCGGGGCTGTCGACTGGGATCGCGGGTTCGATCGCCGATGGTACGGTTCGGAAATATCTGATTCAACCGGTCGATATGCTTGACCATCTGTTCTGGCATCGCATTGCGCACAAACTGGTTTACTATGCGGTGGCGACCGGCCCGTTTGCACTGGTGTTCTGGCTGTGTCGAGCCCACTTGCCGGACTTTCCGGGCTGGCCGGTGATGCTGGCCTTCGTGTGTTCGCTGCTGATGTCTTTCCTGATCGGCTTTTTGATCGAGACCTTGATCGGGTTGATTGCCTTCTGGTTCCTTGAAGTCAGCTCTCTGGTCTTCATTTACATGATGCTCAGTTATTTCCTGTCCGGACACATGATTCCGCTGGAACTGCTTTCGAAGTGGCTTCCCTTCGTGGACTATCTGCCATTTCGATATCTGGCCTACACACCGACTGCGATTCTGCTGGGCAAAATCCCTCCTGCACATTTGCCGATTGAATTACTGATTCAGGCCGGCTGGATTGCAGGTTTGTTTGTCCTCAATCGCTACACGTTCAATCGTGGTGTGCTGCGGTACAGTGCGTTTGGTGGATAAAGATCATGTGATGCGGCCCTTGTCGGTCAGAATGTCGCGAAGTTCAGGGAGATATACCGCACGCGGTTGGCATTGGCTCGTTTCACCGCGCGCCAGCGGGCCGCGCGCGCTGCGCCCCGCTGGATGGACTTCCACGCGCAGGACGTTGCCCACGCTGTTAAACGAAGGTGCCATCCTCAACCGCGCGCGATGTATGCGCTGCTTTCGCTGAGCGAAAGGCGACACTAAATTTTCGGACGGTCCTAAACCAGATTGCAGGCGAAGCCTCGGCCAGGACTGCTCTGGTCGGGGCAGCCTCTTCATGCCGCATCGGTTGTCTGTTCAACTGGTTTTGGTCCGATCGATTTTGAGCCGCCTTTGTGCCGCGCCTTCAGATCGAAAAGTCCAAAAATCTCCGTTGCATTGAGGCCAAGCGATACGTTATTGTTGTCGCCGTCGCCCAGAATGGCCGCGAAAAGGGCACGTTTTTCATTCAACACACGATCGATGCGTTCTTCAATCGTGTTCTTTGAAATGAATCGCGTCACGATCACCGGGTTCTTCACGCCGATGCGGTGGGCTCGATTGATTGCCTGATCTTCGATTGCCGGATTCCACCAGCGGTCGAACAGGAATACATAACCCGCGAATTGCAGATTTAAACCAACCGCACCGGTCCCGTAACTCATTAACAGAATGTGAGCGTTTGGGTCCTCTTTGAATTCTGCAAGGATCGGTTCACGTTTCTTCGTCGGAACGCCCCCGTGATAAATCAGCGGATTGAATTCTCTGAGCTTTGGAGCCAGCCAGTCGATGGTCTTTGTCCACTGACTGAACAGGATCGCCTTTCCACCGCTCGCCCCGATTTCTTCCATGTCGGCGAGCAGCCGTTCCAGTTTTGCACTTTCACCGGTGAGTGGATCGAAGTTCGTGATCTGTTTCAGCCGGAGTACCAGTTCAAAAACATGTTGCACGGTGATCGTGTCGCCCATGTCGTTCAACTGAATAATGCCTTCTTTCTCCGCCGTGCGATACGCCAACTCCTGCGCGTCCGTGAGTTCCAGTTCCGCATCGCGATCGATGCGCGGAGGCATGTCTTTCATTACCAGATCTTTGGTCCGCCGCAGAATATACTTTTTTGCCAGCTTGGAAAGTTGTCGCAGATCGGGATTCGCCGCCTTCGGAATCACTTCCAAGAATTCAAAAAGTGCGGCCAGTTCTTCCGGCCGATTTTCGATGGGAGTTCCGGTCAGCGCCCAGCTGCGGCGGCGTCTGATGGATCGCGCGGCTTCCGCGGTGCGCGAATCACGGTTCTTAATGCGTTGTGCTTCGTCAAGTACCAGCAAGTCGAATTTCGGCTGTTCATCTTCCGGGATTTCGGCAATGTCGCGTGCCATCGATTCATAGTTCGCGATCAGAATGGGAATGCCGGGCATGGTCCAGAGCATCCGCCGCCGCTGTCCGTTACCTTCGACAGTGACAACTGGCAGTTCTTCCGCCCACGTTTTGAATTCGCGCTGCCAGTTGGGAATCAATGGCTTCGGGCAGATGAGTACGATCCGACGTGCCTGACCACTTCGCAGCAGCAGGCGGATGGCAGTAATTGTCTGCATCGTTTTGCCGAGCCCCATCTCGTCGGCCAGCAGTGCGGAATGACTGGAGAAGAGCCACGCGATGCCATCGTACTGATAGCCGAACGGTTCGAACGGCATGATGAGTTCCTGCTCGGCCAGCCACGATTCGAGCGGCGGCTGCAGCAGGTAGAACAGGCGATCCTGAAGTGACAACGCATCTGAAGGTGGTTTGATCCGAGTGACCTTGCGTGGCTTTTCGCCGTCGCCCGCTTCGTCAACGTCTTTCTTCGGCGGACCGATTCTTTTGAGTTCGACTCCGTCGGATGATTTCGTTGTGTCAACTTTTAGCGGCAGGAACTCCATGCCTTCGGGAAGCGTGAGACCGATGCACTTGATGGGAATCCGTCGGGCAGTCCACGATGGCACGAAGTCCAGCACGGTATTCAGTGAGATCGTCTGTGATTCAATCGTCGGCAATCGGCCCAGTGCCGGATTGAATCCCGTCTGCGCGACATCGACTCGAGTGCCGCGTTTTGCTGCGCGGATCAGCGCAGGATCGATGACATCCGGGGCATTCGCCGCTGCATCGTCGTATTCAATGTCACTCATCGGGCAAACACCGTTTTGACAGTTTCCGCCAGTGCCTCGCGAACGCGTTCAAGAGGTTCAGCCAGGTCGGCGGAATCGGGAATCAGGTGCTTGTGTTTGGACAGGGTTTGGGCATCGAGTTCATGGCTTCCATGAAAACGAAGGATGCTGCCGCCGAGTCGCAGTGTCCCGCCCTGTTCTGCCACTTTGGGTTTTGCATCCGCCGCACAGGCGACAGGGATCGACGTGTGATTGCGCAGCTCCAGCAGATTCGGATCGCTGGTAATAATGATGTTCGGCTTGATGGAAACTCGGTCCAGCAGCGTGCTGCCGATGAGTTCACCGAGCAGCCACGCACGCAGTGATTCGCCAAACAGTATTTCCTGAGTGCGATTCGGTTTGACTGGAGTCGTACACTGGAACTCCAGCGGGCGTCCATTCTGATTTGTGATCAGCAGCCCGCCGATGTGCCCGCGGCCATCGACTTCCGGTCTCCATGAAGCCCAGTCGCAGATGTTCCGTTTTCCCCGCCCCTGACATTCCGTCGTCTTTCCTCGGGACTGTGACCGAGTGGATTTACAATACACCGGCAGAAACTGCCGTACCCAGACTTCACACCGCTTGCCTGAATTGACACTATTGAATTACGCTGTCAGGACAATGACGAAGCTGCGGCTATTCAGGTGACTGATCGTCGATTCGGGAGCGGCAGCTTGAGCAGGCGTTACAAAACTGAGACGTCAATCCGGAGGCCAGGTGCTCGCGACTGGATAACCGTGCGCGAACCAGTGTGTCTCGTCACTCCGCAGCTGAATTCGTTGCTCCCACCCGGTACGTGAAAAAAGAAACTGGTTGAATCTATAAGCCACACCAACACGCAGATTCTGCCGATGTCGTCACGGCAGTTTACCGGAGACAACGCCATCGTAGAAATCCGAAGTGGCAGACTTAGATTCAGGTTGTCCATCGAGATGACATCATCGAGATCGGTGAACTCATGACGTTTGAATCGTTGATCGACTCGCTGATACACCACGGCCACGGCAATTTCCTGTTCGAGGAGGATGTAGTGTGTGAGCGACGGAATCATAAAATAGGCGTCGCGTTTCTCGCCATCGTCAAGACGACGAGTGCTTTCTGACAGGACTTCGACGATGACTACTGGTTGGTCCTGGAACGTATCGGACAATGCATTCGCCTGACAAACGACGGACATGTTCGGGTAATAAAATCAGAAATTGTCAGAAATGCGGATACGGATTTTGGTGTCGGAGTTAAATGGGCGACAAGGTTGTCCCTTGAGTCGAGTGCCAAAGGCGAGGAAAGCATTGCCCGCGATTAAATTGTGGGCATTCCTTGCCCCAACCATCGCAAAAACCGCACCGGAAATGTACTCGTGCTTAATCGGCGAAACGAGTTCTCCGGCCAGATAATCAGTGACCGAAATTGTCTCGTTGATTCGTACAGAGATCATCGTATTTATTTCTGTCCGGGCGAGTAAAGCTGGCCTGTTTCGACTTTCGATTCATAATTGTTCCAGAATCTGACCATTGTGTCGAGAAGTTCCTTCGCAACTTGCAGAAGTCCTGCGTTTTGTGTCGAACTGAAACTCTTCAGAACTCCCTCCCGTCGTAATTCCTGAATGCCGGTTTCTTGAGTTCCTTTCTCCTGATATCCTGCGGGTTCCGACGGTCTTGACCGTCGGCGCATGGATTGCTTGTCAGAAGCATGCTGCGGGAAACGTGACGACACTTTAATTTGGATGTTGATTCTCGTGACTATCGATATTGAAACGATCTGGAAAGACCGGTCGCAGATTGAAGCCATACAGTCGCAGCGGCTGGTCGAAATGCTGCAGGCGATCATTCCGCGCAATCGGTTCTGGACTTCGAAACTGCAGGCGGCGGGAGTCGATGTCGCAGCAATTCGCGGGCTCGAGGATCTTGTGAGACTGCCACTGACGACGAAGCAGGAATTAGTGGATAATCAGTCGGAGCAGCCGCCATACGGTTCAAATCTGTCCTATCCCTCGACACGCTACCGTCGACTGCATCAGACCTCTGGAACAACGGGGCGTCCTGTGCGCTGGATGGACACTCAGGACAGCTGGGACTGGTTCATGGAGTGCTGGCGGCAGATTTATACGCTCGCCGGACTGCAGTCGTGGGATCGACTGTTCTTTCCATTTTCCTTTGGACCGTTCATCGGTTTCTGGGCCGCATTTGAAGGGGCAGGACGATTCGGCAACTTCTGCATTGCCGGCGGGGGCATGTCCACATCGGTGCGGTTGCAGGCGATGATCGAAAACGAAGCGTCCGTCGTCTGCTGCACTCCGACTTATGCCATGCGCATGGCAGAAGTTGCGGCTGCAGAAGGCATCGATCTGAAAGAAACGTCGGTTCGCATGTTGGTTGTGGCCGGTGAACCAGGCGGCACGATTCCCGGCACGAGGTCCAGGATCGAAGATGCGTGGGAAGCGAGGGTGATTGACCACTGGGGCATGACGGAGCTGGGTTCACTGGGAGTTGAAAGCGAAGATCGACCGGGTGGATTGTTTCTGCTGGAGACAGAGTGCATCGCGGAAATCCTGCATCAGGATACGTTGACGCCCGTCGCGCCTGGCGAAATCGGCGAACTTGTCATCACGAATCTGGGGCGAATCGGCAGTCCGTTGGTTCGTTATCGCACGCGCGATCTTGTGAAAGCATCGATCGCGGACGATCCCGCCGGGAGAAAACTTACATGGCTCGACGGCGGCATTTTGGGCCGTTCGGATGATATGGTATTTGTACGGGGCAACAATGTTTTTCCCTCCAGCATTGAAGCCGTTGTGCGCGAGATCGCGGAGGTGGCTGAGTTTCGAATTGAACTCAGGACCGTGCGTGCGATGCAGGAACTTTGCGTTGCGATTGAACCCACTCCTGAGGCCACCGATACCGCGGCACAATTGATGGAACGAGTCCAGGCGGCGTTGCGGCAGCGTCTGGGATTTATCGTGGACGTCCGCGCTGTGACCCCTGGTGAGTTTCCTCGATTTGAACTGAAGAGCCGACGAATTGTGCGGGAAGAGTAAGCGGAATGCCGCTAGCCGACGGTAACTGTTTTTGAATGACTGTAGGATCGCACTTGACTCAGAAAGTCCAGTGACATGACAGGCCCATGACGTGACACAGACACCAGCAAATCTGCAAAACATCAACAGCCGTATGCAGCAACGACGAGCCGCTCTGCTGGCGATGCGCAACAACGTGCGCGAACGCAGGTTAGCGGGTGAAGGCGGGATTGCGTGCTGTCAATGGCTGTCCGATCAGGTTGATGAATTGATACGCCAAATCGTGAGTCAGCAGCAGATTGCTCAGCCGGGAATTTTGCCCACGTCATTCGCGGTCCTCGCCGTCGGCGGCAACGGTCGCCGTCGCCCTGCTCCGTATTCAGACATCGATCTGCTGTTCCTGGTGGATGGAAAGCAGCAGACCACCGCTCAGGAATTCCTGTCGGCGGTTGTACGCGACTGCTGGGATGCCGGAGCCCAGCTGGGCTCGAGTGTTCGCACCGTTTCGGACGTCGTGCGATTTGCGATCGATGACATTCAGTTCGCGACATCAATGATCGAAACGCGGTTGCTGTGCGGCAATGAACGTCTCGCTGAGACAGCTATGCAGCAGATTCGCTCAAAGGTGTTCCTGGATCGGTCGGAACCCATGATTCTGCGGCTTGTCGCATCACGGCGTGAAGAATGGATGACCCGCGGTAACTCGGTGAATCAACTGGAGCCGGATCTGAAACGATCTCCTGGCGGCCTTCGCGATCTGCATCTGCTGCGGTGGGTATCCTTTATGCGTTATCGCAATCCGGATCCTCTGCAGCTTCAGCAGAAAGGTGACATCAGTAAGCAGGAACTGGATGATCTGTTGCTGGCGGATGAGTTCCTGTCGTCACTGCGAACGGATCTGCACTCACTCACCGGCCTGAAGCAGGATGTGATGACGCGCGAACTGCAGTTGCAGCTTTCTGAGCAACGAGGTTTTGGGTCGTCGAATCTGCTGCGTCCCGTCGAAGCGTTTATGCAGGAGTACTTCGGACACACTTCGCGCGTGGCGGCCGTCGCACGGCGCGTGGCGGAGGTTCCGCGCAGGTCGTCGATCTTCAGTCGCCTGCGAAACGCGATTCTGCCGCAGAAGTCGGCAGAGGGATTTCTGATTATTGACGGCATGGTCCAGGTGCCGGAAGCCCGCCGCGAATCGCTCAGAGATCCACTCACGATTCTGGATGTGTTTGTCAGTGCTGTGGAGAACAGAGCCAGGCTTTCGCCGGAACTCCGCAAATCAATCGGCCAGATGGCACTCAGTCTGCCCGAAGAACCGAGTCGCGAAGCAACCGATCGATTTCGGGACATCCTGCGTTTTGCCGACGGGTTGCCGGATACGCTCCGAGCCATGTACGAAACGGGTATTCTGGAATGGCTGATTCCGCCGTTTGCCGGTATCCGAAACCTGATGCAGTTCAATCAGTATCACAGCTTCACGGTCGATGAACATACGCTGAAGGCGATGGACGAAATGACGTCGTTCGCCCATGATGAATCGCCCGTCGGGTCCGCCTATCAGGGCATTCGGCATCGCGCGACACTGCATCTGGCCATGCTGATGCACGACGTCGGCAAGGGACGCGAAGGCGATCACAGCATCGTCGGCGAACAACTGGCCGACGACGTTGCCGTGCGTCTGCAAATGGCAGCCAACAAGAAGACGATGCTCATGTTTCTGGTGCGCTATCATCTGATCATGCCGGATCTGGCGTTCCGCAGAGACATCACCGACGCGACCATGCTTGTTGATTTCGCACGCCTCGTGGGTGCCCCTGAATTGCTGCGAATGCTGTACGTTTTGTCCGTGGCCGACATCAAGGCCGTTGGACCGGACGTCTGGTCAGACTGGAAAGGCGAATTACTGGCCGATCTCTACAATCGCGCGATACAGATTCTCAGCGGACGTCCTTACAATCATCTGGAACGTGAACGATTGCAGATGGTACGCACCGCTGTGCGGACCTCCATCGTGCCTCTGGGGAGCAGAACCGATCCGGATACATGGGGCCAATGGGCCGAAGCCCAACTGGATACGCTCCCGCCATTCTATCTCATGACCGAACAACCAGACCGCATTGCGCGCGATCTGGACATGATTCATCAGTTGAATGAATCTGAAGTCAAGATTGAGGGTGAATTTGATGCGGAAACAGAAACCGTCAGCTATCGCGTGTTCGCACCTGGCAGATTCGGGCATGGCAGTTTTCACAGCATCGCTGGAATTCTGTCCGGCCTGCGGATGAACATTCTGGCGGCTCAGGTGTGTACGACATCCAATGGCGTGGTGATTGCCTACTTTCGAGTGACCGACAATGATTTTATCGGCCCGGTGCCGCAGTCGCGAATTGAAGATGTCGCCGTGGCCATTGGGGACGTACTGACCGCCAGGAAGTCTGTGGACAGCGTTTTTCGCCGCAGCGGAATTTATCGAAACAACCGCATCAATCCTGTCATCGTGCGGCAGGAACCAAAAGTCGGAATCGACAACGACTGTTCAGAACGTTTCACCGTGGTTGATGTGTTCGCCACTGACACGCAGGGCCTGCTTTATACACTGGCACATACGCTGTTCAATTACGGACTCAAAGTGCATCTGGCACGCATTGCGACGAATATCGATCAGGTCGTCGACGTCTTCTACGTCGTGGACCAACACCAGCGCAAAGTCGAAGACCAGGAACTTCTGCAGAAACTCAAATCATCTCTGCTGGAAGAAATTCGGTTACTGAACGGCGGATAACTCCGCTTAAATGTAGGGTGTGTGCAGCGAAGCGGAACACACCGATGCGTGCATCAAGCGCCACGTATTCTGGTTTTGGTGCGTTTCACGCACCCTACGCGGACAGGTCCGTTTCACGCAGCCCACGTTGGAAACGGGATTCCATTTTACGCCAGGTTACGTCCACCCGCATCATCAACTACGGAACGAATGGTGGCACCTGTATTTAACGGTTCAGAAATCATTGTCGCCAGACGACTGGGCCCGATGCTGTCCGGGATAAGTCGCATGATTTCTTCCGCATGATTCTGTGATTCTGCCGGGATGCCGATCAGCGGACCCCATGAAGATTGCGCCATCCCCGAAACTCCGACCGTTCGCAGATGCATGGCCAGTTGCGTCATCGCCGGATGCGCAAACACACCGCCCTGCTCTGCTGCGTAAAATTTGCCGACCGATTGTCCGTATTTTTCCAGCGATGTCGCGAACGCTTCGAATTGCGTTTTGCGAATGGCGGGAATTATTTCCTGCAACACCTGCTGCTCAAGGTTTGCAATCAGTGTCTGAGGCATATGAATTCGCTGGCCGAAGAATGTACGTTCCTTTTCGCCGGACAGTCCCTGCGAATTCTCCGGATACGCCAGCACAAAACGCCAATCGTCCGGGAATATCAATCGCTCAACCTGTCGACGTTGGGACTCACCATACGATTCACCATGATCAACCAGGAATCCGCCACGGGCAAACCCAATCGTGCCTATCGCCGATCGCTCCGCACGGCATGCAAGTTGTGCCAACTGGAAGGGATCTTCCTGAAGGCGGCGATGAGTCATCAGTTCGCTGGCAGCGGACAACGCCAGTCCCAGCTGCGTGCCACTTCCAAGGCCCGTGTGAAACGGAACTTCGTGTTGCACCTCGATCCGCAGCGAGGTGATGTGGCAGTGCAATCGAATGCGTTGCAGGAATTCGCAGATCCGCCGGGAGATGTCATCTGTTGCCTCAATCGCATCCTTCTCAGCAACGATCGGTGTGACGCTTAAACACCAGGCGGGCTGTCGCAGCATGACACCAATTCCGCCAAACCGCCAGCGCGCCCCAGGTTCGCTGCAGATGAGTCCAAAATGCAGGCGCGAGCCCGTGGTAATATCAATCCGTGTCATTATTCCGGTGTATTCAATTCCAGTTGACTTAGGACGAATTCCTTGAGCATCGCGAACGCGGATTTTTCTTCAGTGCCGCCGGTCTTTTCAACCGCCGGTTCCAGAAAGCCGATCATATCCAGCACATGCCGCCGTGAAAGCAGGTGCAGCCGAGTCGCAAGGATGGCGGCTTCAAGGACCGCATGTCGAGCGCGATTGAATCCGAAGAACGGACGACGTTCGCCTCGATACACGATGGATGAGAGCATCCGGCTTCTGGCGTCCGAAGCATCGACGCTGTCCACAGTAAACTCAAACCAGCGGCAGCAATCCTTCAGCACAAAACCGTCGATCATCGCTGCGCGTTCGACGGCTGGCAACTCTGTCAGTCTGCCGATCGCCGCCTGAGCAATCATTTCCACTCGATCAACCACATGAAACACACCACACCGAGTCGCCGCGAGATTGTTGAAGGTCGTCGAAGGCTGAAACGGGCGCAGGAGCAAGCTCGCAAAGTCACCCACCACAATCGGCCCCATCGGAGCGACGTTGAGGCGACCGGCTGCATCCATGCTTGTTACGATTCCTTCAACGATCATGATAGTTTTTCATGCTGCGGGCAAGAACTGTCCCGGAATAACCGGAGTAGAGTTGAAGGCGAATTGTTTTACCACGGAGTACACGGAGAACACGAAGCAGTCAGAAACACAGAATTCAGGTGACCGATTCTTCAGTACGAATAATTGATTCGTTCATTGCAAATTCTCTCCGTGAACTCTGTGTTCTCCGTGGTGAATCCTGCGATTTCTTGTTTTGCTGTGGACAACACGAATCTGGAAAATAAGCCTGACTTTGCAGAATGTGAATAATACGCGAAGATGACGAATCGCGGCACGAAATGGCTGCAAAAACCATGAACTCCGGATCAGATATTCCGAAACGACAACCATGAATCCCAACGAACACGATTCTCATCAGTCGGCAACGCATCATCCGCCTGCGGCAAACGGCTGGCTAGTGATAGTGCTCATCGGGCTGGTGGCCGTGCTGCTGTTCAAGACGGTCACAGACACCTGGCGAAATCGACACGATTACACTCAACGCACCGTCACGCCGCGGGGTGAACTGGCTGCCGACGAAGCGGCAAGGGTTGAGTTGTTCGAGAAGGTCTCGCCTTCGGTCGTCTACGTTCGGATGAAGTCGAAGGACGTACTGCCGCGGAGCGACGGCAGCCTTTCGGAGCAGGAAATTGGTTCCGGAACCGGCATTGTCTGGGACGAGCACGGCCACATCGTCACAAATCTGCATGTCGTGCGAGATGCACTGCTCAGGCAGGGAGCAGAGATGGAAGTGCAGCTGGGGGAATCGTCGGGTTCCACGGCACCGCAGGTTTTTACGGCGGAGTTTGTGGGGGCGGTTTCCAAACACGACATCGCCGTGTTGAAAATCGCAGCCGAACCAGCGTTGCTGGTGCCGATTACGATCGGCGCTTCCGAAGATCTGAAGGTCGGGCAAACGGTGCTGGCGATTGGCAATCCATTTGGCTTTGCACGGACGCTGTCCACGGGAGTAATCGGCGGACTCAATCGCAGCGTCGGCACCGAAGACAATAATATGCTCGCGGGGATGATTCAGACGGATGCGGCCATTAATCCCGGAAACTCCGGAGGCCCGCTGCTCGACAGTGCGGGGCGCCTGATCGGCGTCACGACCGCGATTGTCAGCACAAGTGGTGCATCAGCCGGACTGGGCTTTGCGGTACCCGTCAACGACGTCCATCAATCGGTGGAACTCGTCATGCACGAAGCGATCAACAACCAGACGCCGTCGATGGGCATCGCCATCCTCGACAGTGAAACTGCCCGCGACAACGGCATCCCGGAGCAACTGCTGGCCGGTGGCCTGGTCGTGCTCTACGTCTATCCCAACACACCTGCGGAAGCCATCGGACTCCAGGGATGCACCAAACAAGGCGGGCGATTTTTTCTGGGCGACCAGATCACTGCCATCAACGGCCAGAAAATTCGCAGCTTCGCCGACCTCACCCGTCTCATGCAAACCTTCAAAGCCGGCCAGGCGATCCAGCTCAATGTCGTACGCGGCACGCGGCAAACAATCGTGGATCTCACGCTGGAAACCAGAAAAGTTTTGTTGTAAGCAGCGCAAGCAAGAGCCCGACGGACTGAACCGTCGGGCTAGGTGGGCAGATCTGTCCTCAGATCCGCGTTCGAATTCGTAGGGTGTGTGTAGCGAAGCGAAACACACCGCTGTTTCTGAAGTTCGTAGGGTGTGTGCAGCGAAACGCAACACACCAATTACCGGCCCCTCGCCTTGTCTGTATGAAGAAAACAAATCACAGATTTCACCACGGAGGGCACAGAGTTCACGAAGGAATTCGCAATGAACCAAGCACCCCGCACCAGGCACGTTATGCGTTTCTCTGCCTACTGACGACTGCCAACTGGTGACTTCCCGCGTTTCTGCCTTCTCTGTGTTCTCGGTGAACTCCGTGGTAAAAACTGCAGTTCGTAGGATGTGTGCAGCGAAGCGCAACACACCAATGACCTGTATGAAGAAAACAAATCGCAGTGTTCACCACGGAGGACACAGAGTTCACGGAGGAACTCGCGATGAACCAAGCACAACGCACCAAGCACTTTATGCGTTTTTCTGCCTTCTCTGTGTCCTCAGTGAACTCCGTGTTAAAAACGCTGCTCGCTTGTCGCAGGGTGTGTGCAGCGAAGCGAAACACACCATCGCTTCTGGAACGAATTCGTTCTTAGTTCGTAGTGCATAGTTCTTGGTCTAGACCCGCACCCCGCACATTTTTCAACAAAGCACCAATCACCAAGCACCCCGCACCAAACACGTTTTTCCCAACCACAACTCACGTTCAACCCTGCTCTCCCGCGTTTCTATGCTTGCCGCCAACTGCCAACTGACGACTATGTTCTACTTGACTCGTTTTCTGAATTGCTCCGGGAAATCCGATCGATGGCGATTGATCAATAAACTGCCGATCACGATCACATCCATGTCTGTCCGCAGAAAACAACTAATCGCTTCCGCCGGAGTCCGCACAATGGGCTCGTTTTCATTTAACGATGTATTCAGAACAATCGGCACACCAGTTTTCTCGAAAAACCTGGAGATCAATCTGTGATACAATGGATTGGATTTCTTTGACACCGTCTGCAAGCGACCACTGCCGTCCACGTGAGTCACCGCCGGAATAACCGCGTGCTTCGCCTTGCGAATCGGAAACACTTTTTCCATGTACGGCGTGGCTTCATTGATCTCGAACCATTCACCGACCTCTTCCTCGAGAATACTCGGCGCAAACGGACGGAATTTCTCCCGGAATTTGATTCGCAGATTGATAATGTCCCGCATATCGGTGCGTCGCGGGTCCGCGAGCAGCGTGCGATTCCCGAGTGCTCGAGCCCCGAATTCCATTTCGCCTTGAAACCAGCCCACGACTTTGCCGTCCAGCATCAGATCTGTGGTCTGGTCCACCAGCGTGGCTTCGTCGAGTTGTGTGAACGGGACGCCAGCCGCATTTGCCGCTTCAATGGCCTCAGCATCAGTTGAGCGGCAACCCCAATACGCATGATTCTGCACAAAGGTTCGCGGCTTCTTCAGCAGATGATTCCAGACGTAGAAGGCAGCCCCGAACGATGTCCCGTTGTCTGCTGCACCCGCCGGAATATAAACGTTTTTGAAAGGTGTTTGCGTCGTGATTTTCCCGTTTGCAACCGAGTTCATTGCCACGCCACCGGTCATGCACAGATTGTCCGACGGTGCCTTTGCGTGCAGTCGATTCAGCAAATGCATAATGATCTCTTCCGTGACCACCTGCAGTGATTTGGCAATATTGTCATGTCGCGGCGTCATGGGATCTTTGCGATCACGCACCGGCCCTAGTTCATCGATCAGCTTCTGGCTATAGAACGGCTCAATCACCGGAGCCCCATCATTCCATGCCATTTTCACGCCCTTCTTATGATGCGTGAAGTAGTCGAGATTCAACTCAAACGTATCCCCCTTTGGGTGAATCATCCTGCGGAAGAAATCGACAAACTCCGGCTGACCGTACGGTGCCAGTCCCATGACTTTGTATTCATCTCCGTAGAACGGAAATCCGAGGTACATCGTGATGGCTGTATAGATAAACCCGATCGAATGCGGAAAGTAAACCCGATCGAATTCTTTCCAGTCATTGCCCTGTGCATAGGCTGTCAGCGTACTCGTGAAATCTCCCATCCCATCGACTGACAAGACCGCCGCTTCGTCAAATGGTGAGATTAGAAATCCGGCCGCGACATGTGTTTGATGGTGCTCGACGCGATGAAACTGAGCCTTCAGTTGTCCCCGATCGACACTAACCGCCTGAGCCAACTGATCTTCCAGTCCCAGCGTTTTTCCCTGTCGTTTCAGCCGATCCAGGATCGCAGAAGGCGACGGCCAATGTGTGGCAACAAACCCAACACGTTTGAGCATATTAGCTTTAGGATCAAATGAGATCGCCACATGATCGACATCAGCAGCCGTCAGCCCAGCCCTCTGAAGGCACCATCGAATGGATTCGGCAGGAAATCCAGCCCAGTGCTTGATGCGGTTAAAGCGTTCTTCTTCGACCGCCGCGACGAGTTGTCCATCGACAACCAGAGCTGCGGAAGCATCGCCGTGAAAGGCATTAATACCGAGAATATTCATTGTTGAGTTGGCAGTCGCCAGTTGGCAGATCAGTGGTCAGGGGTCAGGGTTCTGGGTCTAGTCCCGCACGTTTTGACTGCAGTTCGTAGGGTGTGTGCAGCGAAGCGAAACACACCAATCACCTGTTCGCCGTTTTCTCCGAACCGGACGCTAGCGCGTGGCGGCTGATTTAGCCACGACACTTATTTCCTGCTCGATACTAATCAGGAGATCGACGATCGAGTTCCGCAAAAAGTTTTTCCAAATCGACATCCCACCCGGGAATAATATCCCCACCGTCGATTCGGTCATATTCCTGCGCAATCGTTACTGACTCTGCAGCAGTGAACACCGCGACCGTCCTTCGTCGTGGATCAATCATCCAAACTAAGCGAACGCCCGCCTGGAAGTACTCGCGACGCTTGCGCGCCATCTCGGAGCGCGTATTACCCAGACTCAGGACTTCAATCACAAAATCAGGAACGAGATCTGGAACAGGATCCGTGGGCAATCGTCCGCCCGGCATTCGCGACCAACTGACGAAGGCAACATCTGGTCCACGGACGGTGTCGCCAAACAATCGTGACATTCCATCAGGTCCAGTCACAACGCCCAGATTATGATTGTCAAGGAAATTTCGTAGCCGTTGACCTAACACCATCGCCAAAAGAGATTCTTGCCACCCCATCGCCTTCTCCACGAGAGTGTTGTCGATCAATTCGTACAAACGCCCATCTTCGGCCTGAGCACGAATCAAATCGGCGATCGTCGCTGAGCCCGGCGCTGGAATCGAGCGAACACGCGACGCATCGATACCTCCGAGATCGCAAATTCGATCCTCAAGAGAGAATGAAACCGAAGCGTTAACTATTGGAGTTTCAGAAGAGTGGAGGGTAGCCATGACTTAATTGTAGATATCGGTGATTCGAATTGCGACTCCAACTGATTTGCCCGGGACTCCCCCATAATGGCAGGATCAAAACCAGAATAAAATGTCAGTTGGCAGTGGTCAGTTGGCAGTGGTCAGTTGGCAGTGGTCAGTTGGCAGT
>JBBJME010000428.1:0-4397 GCA_037719765.1 Planctomycetaceae bacterium | reverse complement strand
CTTCGTCGTCAGCGTCTTCGTCGTCAGCGTCTTCGTCGTCAGCGTCTTCGTCGTCAGCGTCTTCGTCGTCTTCCATATCCTCGTGGTGCCCACGATCGGTTCTGGGATTGTGATGCTGCTGAATTAACCTTGTCAGATCTGCCATCTGCTCACTGAGCTTGTGCATGTCGCGACGAAGCTTTTCCATCTGCTCGTGCAGTTCACGCAGCGGGGGTGCAGCGTGATCACCTCGCTCGATTCCTTCTCTCCGCTGTTCCATGAGACGCTGCGGATGCTGACGTACCTGTTCCTGAAGTTCCCGCATTTCTGCTTCTGCCCGCTTTTGTTCTTCTTGCCGCATCCGAGCCTGTTTCTCCGCAAGTTCCTTTTCAAGTTGTCCGGCGCGTTCACGCAGTCCGTGAGCAACATCCGGCAGTCCTGCCTGAGTGATGCGTTCCGCAGATTCCGTGAGCGCCGCGATTCGTCTGCGATCTTCTGCAAATGGTCCTTCAGGACCGTGAGCCTCCGTGTGGCGAATTTGCGGGCCCTGGCCTGGGTGCAGCTCAGGACGACCTCCCATTCGCAGCCTTGGAGGGACAAACCCCGGCGGTCCAAATCCTGGAGGCCCGGCTGGAGGTGGTGCGGTAAACGAGATGCCAGCACGTGGATGTTCGGAATTCTGCGATCCTTCCGAACCTTCCTGTGCGGCTTCGGGAACTGCGAACACGGCGACTTCAATGTCGCGGGCTGTTCGCTGTTCGGAGGTATCCATCGCAAGCTGCAGGCGTTCAACAAGTTCTCTCAACTGCTGGACGTCATTGCCTTGTTGGGCCAGGAAATCAATCTGTTGTGAAATCTGTTCGCGAAAGTATTTGGTTTCGGGATTCGATTTTTTTTCACTCTGAATCCGAAGCGGATTCAGAGAACGTCTTCCAATTCCAAGATTATCGGGCGAATACAACTCTGAGAGTGATTCTGTTCCCGGTGGCAACATTGGCTGTTCCGTGTGTTCTAATGCTTGCATTTTGATTGCCGGAGACACAACATCCAGTCCTTTTGCTCCCAGCAGAATCCGTATCTGTGGAAACTCATGTTCCTGCTGTTCCGCATCCTGCGACAGACAACGGTCATCAGAAGCAAACAACAAAACACCGACACTCAGCGCGAGAAACGATCGGCGAATTACCAACGATTTCGTAATCATATTAAGCTCCAGAAAAGCCATTCTTGCGGGGCATCACCGTGAGTAGCGTAACCGGCGCGATTGCGTCCAGGAAGACGAACCTGACAAAGACCTTACCGCGCGCCTGAATCGAGGATCGCCTTCAAAGCGTGCATCGCGTCCTTCGTTTGTTTCGGCACACCAAGACGAATCAGTGGCGCCATGAGCTTAGCGGCGAACGTCTTCGTCGTAATCGTGATCAAATGAGTCATCTTCGCTCCCACCGACGTTGGCGAGATATTGAAGTCTATCACGACCTGAAACATTTTGTCGTCGAACTGGTAGGTCAGTTTTTCGACAGGAATCCGGGCCGTGATCTCGCCGTCCATGACTCCGATTCGCTTCCCCTGTTTGAATGTGTACTTGAGCTTGTCGCCGACTTTGTTTGGTCCCGGAATCAACTTTTCAAGCGACACGCACACACACAGCCACTCCGGAGTCCTTGCCAGATCATCAATCACAGCAAACGCCTGTTCCGGGCTGCTGTTCACTTCGACCGAGTATTCATAGTGAATTGCCATTTTCGCTGCTCTCTGCTTCAGATACTTGCCAAATCCGCACATTGGCTTTTCTACAACAGCGTCACTCTACCGAGTCGCGGAAACCAGTGTCAATTCCTCGACGGTGTGTCGGATCTTTTCCAATGCAGACCTGTTTGACCTCCTGGACGGTCAGAGTGTGATCAACTTTTGTGGAGCGTCAAGGTCTAAAGATTTCATGTCGGCAGTTCACGTTATCTTGAGTGTTGTCGCTTTTGGTTCAAGAATACCTTTTTGAAGGACGGGGCAGTAAAATCCTTCAGCAGTTCCATCGGTCGAACATTCTGGCGAGGTATGAGAACACGATCGTGCGGCGAAGTGATTGGGGACTTCTGACCAGGGCCCGTGGTTCGTGATCTTCTGTTGATGCAGACATCAAGTTGAGATTCGAATGAAAGTGCTTTCCAACATGAGACGTAATCGCTTTCTCCATCTGTGCATATTGATAATCGGGCTTTCGATCTCCGGATGTGCTGACGGCAAATCAGAGCCAGTACCTGAGAGTAGCTTCGACAATGCGGTGATACAGGCAGTGGAACTGCCTGTTGCTGAAGACACACCAAAAGATCCTGTAGCCGAGCAACTGCCACAGAAAATCCATGCCGCCCATCTCCCGAACGCGATTCGAATTCATGATAAGGTCATTTCCGGTGGGCAGCCGGAAGGCGATGCGGCATTTCAGGAACTGGAGGACCTTGGCGTTAAAACTGTGATCAGTGTGGATGGTGCAACACCGGATCTGGAACTGGCGAAGAAACATGGACTGACGTATGTTCATTTGCCCCATTCCTATGATGGCATTCCGGAGCAGCGAGCGAAAGAACTTGCCAAAGCGGTTCGAGACCTGGAAGGCCCGATCTATATTCATTGCCACCACGGCAAGCATCGCAGCCCGGCAGCAGCGGCAGTGGCCTGCGTGTCTGCGGGGTTGATTGACCCATCATTGTCAGTCGCCATCCTGAAGATCGCCGGCACTAATCCGAACTACCGAGGTCTTTATCAGTCTGCCGAGTCGGCCCGAAAACTGGATCAGGCACTTCTTGATGCAATCGAGTCAGATTTTCCGGAGATTGCGACGTTGCCTCCTATGGCAGAAGCCATGGTCCACCTGGAACATGCTCAGGACCGGATCAAGGAGATTGCTGCTGCTGAATGGAAGTCGCCAGAGTCTCATCCTGATCTCGACCCGGCTCAAGAGGCTCTGCTGCTTCGAGAACATTTCACGGAAATGCTGAGGACGGAGTTCGTAGCCAAGGAGTCGGAAGGATTTCGCGAAATGCTGCGTGATTCTGAGGCCGCTGCAGGCGAACTGGAAACAGCGATTCGGAAATGGATTGACGCGAAAAGCCCCTCGCCAGTTCCCGACTCGATCAAATTGTCGTTTGATCGAGTCTCAAAGAACTGCACCGCCTGTCACCAGCAATACCGTGATGTCCCGTTAAAGGCTGGCAACCACAATCGCGCAGCAAGTCATGCCTCATCCCGCCGTCAGTGTTCCTGACAATTCGTCTCGTTTGACGGGATCGGTGATCAATTCGACCACTTTCTTTGCAGCTACTTTCTTGTCGGCGGATACAAGCATCGCGACGCACTGCTGAGCCACGTCGTCACGCAGTTTCTCGTCTTCAATACGGGGAATTCCAAGGAGGACGGACTCCGCGTCTCCCACGATCGCACACTGCAGGCAAGCAGATGCCAGCTCAGAGTCCCTTTCGTCTTCGTCCGGGATCTGCAACGCACCCAAAACCTGATGCATCATGCTGGGCGCAACAGGTTCACTCCGCTGACAACCGCCGGACACGACCAGGACCACGACGGACGGAATGAGTCTGAACAGAGAACTCATGGATTCTTCCTCGCCTTCACAATTCCAAAGATGGAAATCTATCCTCACCGTAGCGAATGTTGTCCGGCATGGTTGTCAAATCGACCGAATGTCATTCTAATGAACGTAAGAGTGTTATAGCAACCATCAGATCCCGAATAAGGAACATGCGATGCGACGACGTGCTTTTACCTTGATCGAACTTCTCGTCGTGATTGCGATCATCGCGATTCTGATCTCACTCCTTTTGCCCGCAGTTCAACAGGCTCGCGAAGCCGCCCGGCGCACACAGTGCAAGAACAACCTCAAGCAACTGGGGCTCGCCATGCACAATTACGAGGGCACTCACGGCACGTTTCCGCCGAATCTCGTACCCGGAGGCAATTTCCGTTACAGCGCCGGCAATTGGGGCGTCCTGGCGTATCTCAGTCCATTTCTGGAACAGGCAAATGTTTACAATTTGATGAATCTCAACGCGCCAACGTATGCAGCCACGTCCCCGTACAACATTGCCGATCCAAACAACGCGATCGCCGCCGGGCTGATCATCCCGTCGTGTGTCGGTGCGCGCGGCCAAAAGCAAACGTTGGGCGGCGGCTATGGTGTGGCATCGCTTGGCCCGTCGAACTATTGCGGCAATCAGGGGAACGGAATTTATACCGACACGAACGGTGCCGCGGCCAACGGTTCGCCCTACAATTCCAACGGAGTGATGTTCGCGAATTCTCGCGTACGGATTGCAATGATCACCGATGGCACCAGTAACACGGCCTGTATAGCCGAGAGCATTCTCGGGGAGCCAACAGCGACCTTGCCGCGTTCGCCACAAAAG
>JBBJME010000427.1:0-4402 GCA_037719765.1 Planctomycetaceae bacterium | reverse complement strand
TTCGCTGTGCACTTCGATCACGAAGCACGATCCAATGCTGTCCGAGATATCATTGCCGGAACAGAGCCTCATTCGCTGCGGACGTTTACACCCAGCCAGGCAGTACTCGCAAAATCGGCCGGAGTGTTTCACTGGACCCCGGAAGGTCGTCGGCTGTATGACTTCACATCAGGAGTTCTTGTGGCCAATCTTGGTCACAATCCAAAACGCTGGATGAACCGGTTCACCAATTATCTGGGATGGAATCCATCCGTGATGTCGTCCACCGAGGACGGTTTCTTCCAGGCAGTTTCGCTTACGGCATACAACGCCATCACGGAACTGGAAGCCAGCGCGAGCCAGCGTCTGATCGCCAACCTGCAGGCCAGTCCGGGTGGCCAGCGTCTGGACACAGTGATTTGGGCTGCGTCAGGATCGGAAGCAGTCCAGAAAGCCCTTTGGGCCTGCATGAAACGCGATCCGAAACGCGAAAGGATTATTGCCACTCGGTTTGGCTTTCACGGCAAGAAGGGACTCAGCGGCGCTGTGACTGGTTCTGAAATCGATTCGGATCGCGATCCAAGGGTGTGTTTTATCTCCTTCCCTCGTGAAGAATGTTCAGATATTGATACTCCATCAAAGCATTTCACCCGGCGGAGTATCGGGCAGAGCTGGATCGCGTCTGGACAGCCAGCAACGGCACGATCCGGTTGTCTGATCACAGAACCGTATCTCGGCGGCGGCGGAAGTTTTCATCCGCCAGCCGCCTACCTGCAACTGCTGCAGGCGTTCTGTCGCGAACACGACATTCTGTTTATTCTGGATGAGGTTCAGTCAAACTTTGGACGCACCGGGCACATGTACGCCTTCGAATCGTACGGTATTGAGCCTGATTTTGTGTGTCTTGGCAAGGGCCTGGCAACGGCATTCCTGTGAGTGCCGCGGTCGGGCGGGCGCGATGTGTGTGATCCATCGGCTACGGTGCGACATCGACACCTGGAGCGCGAATCCGCTGTCATCGGCGGTATCGTGTTAGCCAACACTGGATGAACTTGAAAGCACCGACATTCTGGAACGCACACGACATCTGCATGGTATTTTCCGAAAGGACTGCGGCGTTTGAAGGAAACCGGCGTCGTCGTCAACCTGCGTGGCGAAGGCATGGTGTTTGGCATTGAATGTGGCCCCCTGGGAACATTGAACTCGAACCAGGTCGCCAATGCCGTGGTGGAACGCTGCTATGTCGGACATCCGGGCAATGACGGAATCCACCTGCTCAGCCCATCGCGAACTGCGTCATTCGCATCAGCCCGCCGATGTGCATGACCGACAAGGATGCACATGCATCGCTGGAACTTCTGTTTGAATTCGTCAAAGATGTGGCGGTCACCATACTGAAATGCACGGACGTTACGTAAGCACCTTTGAACTGCCGGTTCGCGTGTTCGACAAGATTCTGTTCGCGAAACATCGTGAACTCCGTATCCGCGTTGTGAGTCGCAGGCGGAACGAGTGACTGCGGGCAATTCGTAAAAGTCATCATTGCGACCACTGAATTCAGCAACTCCTGCCGACACTCGTGACCTTGACGCCCAATGGACTCTGTCTCCTGAAAAACATGAAGTCGATCACATTGATAAGTAGCAGAAATCATACGAATCTGCGATCTTGTTCAATACCGATCTGATGTTGAATACGTTGTGTGGCAGAGTCCAAAAGCGACTCCTTGAGAAAGACGACTCATGAAGATTCACCGATACGAATTTGTCGGACCTGATTCACTCATCAAGCTGAATGATTTGCTTTCGCACGGATGGTCGCCGGTTCGGGAGATTTGTGGTGCCGCTGCAGACGGATCAGCAAAAACCCTTGTCCTGCTGGAAAAGGAATCCACAGTGATTGAATTCCAGGGGAATAATCTGATCGAGGGGATGCCCGTTGAATTCCTTATGAATGTGATGTTGTTCGAGAATTTTACGTCTGAGGAAGTACGACAAGTTGTCAGCCTTTGCCGAATCACGACCCTGGCACGTGGCGCGCAGATCTTTTCAAAGGGTGAAGCTTCGGAATCCCTCTATGTGGTGCTTGCCGGCGATGTGGAAGTTGTATTGCCGGAGCTGCCGGTTGAAGAAAGTTCGGTGGTGACGCTGAATCCCGGCGGCGTGTTTGGTGAGAGCACATTCTTTTCGGAGACATCTCATACGATGTCAGCCAGTTGTGCTTCCGATTCCACCACACTCCTGTCGCTGAGCCGAGTCGCGTTTAACGAGATCTTCGAGACGAACAACGCGGTGGCTTTGAGGCTGGTCAACAACGTGGCGCGGATTCTTGCCGCCAGACTTCAGGAGACTGATCAGTGGGTTTGGAATCTGCTGCAGCAGAGCCAGTTTGCGAGAATCAGTTCCAGTTGGCGTCGCTTTCGCCACCGCGTTGGTGGCACGGAAAGCGCCGGTGGCGGTTTCTTTGGAATTTGAACTGACGGCACCCCGCGATCTGAACGCTTTCTCCTCCGGTTCACGACCCTCCTGCCAGCGATTGGCCATTCCTGAATCCGCCTGCAAAGCTGGCTCTCGCGTGGGAAAATGACATGGATCTGCGACACGGCATGCCTCATTCATGTCCGTGCAGGGTAGAATGCAGCCACGATACTGTATTCAACTCTCTCTCAAGTTCTGGTTCCTGAATGAAGTTTTCTGCGAAGCGACCGTTGCTGGCTGATAAGCATTTTTCAAGTATGCACCGCTGGCTGGAGATGGAGGGAGAGGCGGAACGGGAGCGGTTGGCTCAGCGGAGAAAGGCTCAGTCGTCGGACACAGCGGAACGCACGGGCGAGACGCTGCTGGACATGGTGATTCGGACGCATACGACGGGGCTTGGCGGGCGATATCTGATTACGCTGGCCAAACGTCGTTCGCCTGATCGGTTACCATGGAATCGATTTAAGGTCGGCAGCCCGATCCTGCTGTCTGACAATCGTGACGAGGACGCGGAATCTTTACAGGGCGTCGTGAGTGCTCGTCGCGTTGATTCCCTGGAAGTCGCCGTCGATGACTGGCCGTCGAGTGATCGCTTTCGGCTGGATCTGTCTCCGGATGAAATCACTCGCAAACGCCAGACGGCGGCATTGCAAGGCGCAGAGAAAGCCACCGGCCGTCACGCCCAGCTTCGAGATCTTTTGCTGGGTGAACGCGAACCGACGTTTCATCGAAACATGAAAGCGCCGACGGACGTATCACAGCGACTCAACCCGTCACAGCACGATGCCATCCGACATGCTCTCTCCTCAAATGATCTGGCCATTATTCATGGACCTCCGGGAACTGGAAAGACCACAACCGTCGTGGAAGTCATTCGACTGCTCGTCGCACGAGGGCAGCGAGTGCTCGCATGTGCTCCGAGCAATACGGCGGTCGATAACCTGCTGGAACGCTTACTGGCGATCGGTGAACCGGCTGTGCGACTTGGACATCCGGCGCGGGTTTCCGAAGATCTGCGACAGCATTCGCTGGACGCACTGGTGGGTCGGCACGAAGCCATGATGGTCGTGCATCAGATGATGCGGGAAGCAGAGCAAATTGAACGGAAGGCGGCTCGTTATACGCGCGGCAGACCGGCACCAGGACAGAAAGGCCAGCAGCGTCAGGAAGCACGCGAACTCAAACGCCACGCCAGGATTCTTGAGAAGCAGGCGATCGCGGACTTGCTGAAAGATGCCCGTGTCATCTGTGCGACGACAACGTTTGATGATTCGGTTCTGGATGATCTGCGATTTGATGTCCTGGTCATTGATGAAGCCTGCCAAAGCGTTGAGCCTGGTTGCTGGGTTCCGCTCCGTCGTGCTAATCGCCTCATTCTGGCAGGTGATCACCTGCAGTTGCCACCGACGATTCTGTCTGATGCGGCAAAGAAGGAAGGGTATGCCGTCAGCATGATGGAGAGACTGGTGAATCACTACGGTGATCTCGTCACACGGCAGTTGACCGTTCAATATCGGATGCATGAATCGATTATGGGGTTCTCGTCGCAGCATTTTTACGACGACACCCTGATCGCCGATGAATCTGTTCGCAGCCATGTGCTGTCAGATCTGCCGGGGATTCAAAATGATCTAGTCTCTGACGATCCGGTCACGTTCATCGACACGGCAGGAACGGGATGGCAGGAGGAACTGGAACCGGAGGGTCTGAGCAAGCGAAATCCGGAGGAGGGTCGATTGGTTCTGAAGCAGGTCAATGCGCTGTGTGAAGCAGGCCTTGCCCCGTCCGACATTGCAGTGATCGCGCCGTATGCAGCGCAAGTGCGGTGGTTGCGGGAAAACGCCATTTACGATCAACTGGAGATCGATACGGTCGATGGGTTTCAGGGCCGCGAAAAGGAAGCCATCGTGATTTCATTAGTCCGCTCCAATGCGATCGGTGAAATC
>JBBJME010000426.1:0-4407 GCA_037719765.1 Planctomycetaceae bacterium | reverse complement strand
TTGACCAGAAACTCAGCCGTCGCTGCAGTTCCATCCGCGTTATAGATTCGCGCGCCGACGCCGACGCAGCTTCCGTCCTGATGAAAGCTCTGCCACGCTACCGCAAAGCGGCCATCGCTGGACACGACAACGGAAGGTGCTCGCTGGTTGAATCGCGTTTTTTCATTAATGCGAAACTCAACCCCTGCGCGGTTCCCGCCAGCGTCAAACGACTGACCGTACACACCCCAACCGGATCCGTCCTGTCCGAGGCTTTCCCAAACTGAAATGAATCCGCCATTTGGGAGACCGGCAACTGTTTGGTTGGCTCGCGAATCAGAGACCTGCGGCAATCGCGTTGTAGTGTTCAATCGCAATTCGGAGGCAATGGGCGTTCCGCTGAGAAGAATCCTCTCTTCCAGTGGCTGCACATTAGACTGCATCGACGACTTTGAACGTCGTCGACGTTGTGATGACCGATTCTTTTTTGGAAAAAACGTGCCTCGGAGTTGTCCTAACCAGCCCTGAACTGACATCGCGTTGCTCCGACCTGTTTAAATCGTAATAGAGAACCTGGAAAGATGGGCAGATTAGAGCTATCCGGCCTGCTCCGTTGCAATTAACTTTGCCGACTTCGCTCTAATTCGTCGGCAATTTCAAGATTTCGCGTTCGACGGCCAGCGTGCATTTGTCAATTCGTGCCGGTGAAACCGATCGACGCGACTTTCCGGATCACCTGGAGGAACGGTCAAGTTCAGAGGCTATGGCGGGTCCGAGAAATCCAGCGTAAAGATATGCGACTCGAAGCTCAGTTCCAGCTGATGCTTTGGTGCATCAATCCGCATCCAGAAATCGTTGAGCCCTTGACCGACGTCCTCCTGTTTCAGCAATTCCCTGCCGGTTCTGACATCGATCACCCTGGCTCCATAGACGACTCGGCGTGCCTTCGTTTCAGGATCAGCAGGCCCGCCGCGATTGAGCAGCACCATAATTGGAGAATTCGGCAGGATCACCCTGTCTTGCGCGGATGCGCGGCGAATGTAACGGTGATCGAGTTGTTCGTCCCAGCGCAGTTCCATTGTCCGGCCGTCAATGCAGTACATCCGGCCGTACACATGCATCGCTTCCATCACGGGATCCAGATCAATCGATGGATCATCAACCGCCTCGGGCAACACGACATAATTCCCCAGCGACTGCACCAGAAACAGATCGCGCGGTTCCGGCACAGGTGTGACATCATGGCTGGCAAGTACCTGTCCTGTGTCGATCCGCACCAGCTTCAGTTCGCTCCCGCTGCCCAGCGTGGCGACAACATCATTGGCGACGTTGGAAAAAACGGACTCGGCCGGAAGATCAATGGACCACGTGACGGTGTCCGTCATCAGATCCCGACATTCGAGCGCAGAATCTGTCGTTCCCAGTCGAAACAGCACACACGACTGGCCCTGTACGGCGATGCGCCACAGCAGTTCTTCTCCGGGTTCGATCTGGAAATCAGACACCGATGAACCCACGTTGCTGATGGCATCGCCCCACCACTCTGGCAATCGCGAAACGTGCAACGGAGCCCCATCGACCAGGCTGCGGGCTTCGATCTGTCGGGAACTTTCTGACAACACCAGCACGCTGTCGCGGGTGGTGGATAATACGGCATCGCGGGCGATTCCATCCAGTTGCCATAACGGCCGACCAGTCACACTGTCGTACACCAGCAGCCGACGACCGGCGACCAATGCGACTGCCGTTGGTGTCACCGGCGCGACCGGGTAATATCCGGACATCTGCGGGGCGAACTGCGTGACGCGATCTGCCGCTTCCACATAGCTGCGATAGTCATCGGCATCCGGATCAGTCGCCAGGGAATCGAGTTCCCGCGTCCACAATACTCGTGGTTCAGTCACTTGTTTGTTGCCATCCATGCGATCGATCAGATGACTGGTGTCCAGCGAAAACAGAGAGCCAGCCAGATTCAACAAGAGCAGGTGTCCGCTGGTCGTGAGGTACGATTCCAACTGCGGGTGATCGCTCAGGTCTTCACCCGCCCCCGCCACTGGAAGTGTCCAGCGAATGCGCCCGTTAGCGTCGTACGCCGCGACTTTCTGTTCTTTCATCAGCACCACAAACGACCAGCCGCGAAATTTGCCAGGCGAACCGTACAACGGAATCGCTTCATTCGGAACTTCGCCAGGGAGTTTCCGCGGCGACATTACCGTGCGATGATCAGACTGGTCGATCTTTGCCAATGGGCCCCATGGAGAGTCTTCCGGCGCGATCACGTCCGCATGTGCGGCGAACCAGGTTTCAAATACGAGTTTGTGGACCATGGATTCAGCCGTCACGAGCCGCAGGCTGGTGAACGGACTGGCGGCGTCAGCCGCTGAAAACTCCGCGTGGATCGCCCTGATCATCGCTGTGTCACCATGAGCCAGCAGCTCATCCAGTAACGCTGTCACGGATGCACCATCGTCAATCCCGGCACGCATGATTTCGAAGTGGATCTGCTGTCGCACAAGATCGCCCCTGCGGTTGCTGTCTTCCGGTGCCACGGATTGCAGCACATGCAGAGCCAGTTGCGGCATTCCGCTGGCGGCAAGATCCCGCACAAACTGCAACTGGCCGCTGCGCTCGGAGGTCAATGCCTCAACAGCCGCTTCGCGCAGTTGTGACTGAATGGTCATGCGATCCTGAGGAGTGCGACGTTCCAGTGCATGGCGAATACCGGAAACCACGGTCAATGATTTGAGTCGGCGCAGTGAGCCCGCAGAGACCGCTTCCTTCTGACCGGCCACCAGCTCCGGCAGCATCGAACGCAAAGCATCGACAAGATCCTGAACGCTGATGGAATTGCTTTCGCTCAACCCCTGAGCAATCAGTCGACTCAGTTCTGACAGTTGACGCTGCGAACGACGATTCAACTGTTCCGGCAACAACGCGGCATCAGGCAGACTCATTCCCAGCATCAGATGCAGCACATCGGCCACCGGACGATCTTCTTCCTCCTGAGCGATCAACTCCCGAATGCGTCCGACAGAAGACTGATTGGCCGCAAAGTCTGCGTGCAGCGATTCCATCAGAACCTCGATGAGCAGACTGCGCGACGTCGCACGACTTGCTGCATCATTCAATCCCTGCTCCAGCAGACTGATCGCGCCCGGGGTATCGTTCTGAAGCAGGCGTTCCGTCGCCTGATCAGCAAACTGCAGATCATCAGAACCCTGTGCGTATGATCGGATGGAATCCAGATTCTGCGACAGTAACTGATCGCCAATGATCAGCAGATTACCGGGACTCTGAATGCCACGAACCTGTGCCGTGTCGTTTGGGGCATCCGAAAGTCGCTGCGTCACCAGTCTGCGCCCCGTCTGCACATCCAGAGTGACGATCGCCGGTTCGGACGTCGGGATCTGCAGCAACGCACCATCCGTTGCCGGATGTCCGCAGACGATACCATCGACAATCGACTGACTCCAGAGCGGCTGACCGTCGGCAAGTCGAAATGCCTGCACAATGTGGTTACCGCACAGGATAATTTTATCTTCGACAATCGCGGCGATACTGTGAAACTGGTTACGTCCCAACTTCCAGCGTTCCTGTCCGGACTGCAGATCCAGACAGAACAGTTCATCCGAATCGCGCGGCGTCACAATCACGTGATTTCCGGCGATACGAGGCAACGAATCGGTCCAGCGCGCATCCAGATCGACACGGCCAGAATCCCAGGGATCGCGTCCGCCGAATAGTACGGGAGCGTCCCCACCCAGTTCCTGCCGACGAATGCTTCCACCGTAGCGAAACACCCAGCGCACGGCGTTGTCCTCGGCGGAGACCGCGACGATCCGTTCGTCGCATGTCGGACAGATCAGCAAACCATGTGCGTATGATGGCACAAGGCCGGCGTGTTTTCGCACGGGATGATCACTCGAACTGAACTGCGGCTGCGTCAGCAACTGAGATCGCACGACACGGGGATTGGTCGGAGCGGTACTGCTCGGTGCAGGCTCGGCAATCTGCAGCAGAAAAATCCCTTCGCTGCTTTCTGCCAGCACATAGGTGCGGTTTCCCAGAATCAGCGGTGCCCCCAGAAAATAGAATCCCGCGAGCAGATTGCCTTTCCCTTTGGGCTGGGCGACAGACTGCGTTTGACCACCGATTTCCCATTTGAAAAGTCCGGTTTTCAGGTCGTAGGCGCGAATAAAATTATTTGCAGACACGTCGCGGGATGCTGTCCGAAACATGATGCGATACTGGTCGTCTGCCGTCGTTCCGGATGCATCTTCACAGACAAACAGCGTCGTGGCGGATGCGGACAGCTGCGCCGTCGTGTTGGTGCGGACCAATTGATTTCGCAGGCTCGTCGCCACGATCAATGATTGCGTCAGGGTCTGCATTTCCAGGTTGCGCTGCATCGCCGCCTGCGCGTCAGGA
>JBBJME010000425.1:0-4444 GCA_037719765.1 Planctomycetaceae bacterium | reverse complement strand
GCTCCTGCACATTTCCTTGTTCCTGAGTGTCCTGCCGTGTTTCGAGCTTCACTGCTGGTGATCAACGGGCCCAATCGTGGCACTCGTTACGAGATCGCGTCTGATCAGGACGTCGTGATCGGTCGCAGTGTGGGTTGCAATCTGCGACTGGACGACAGCGAAGTTTCCCGCCAGCACGCCAGGATCTTTCACAGCGGTAACGATTTTGTGCTGAGAGATCTGAGCAGCGCGAATGGCACGCGGGTCAATGGTCATGTCATGACGGAACGAGTCCTCTGCAATGGCGACAACGTGCAACTTGGATCCAGCGTGTTGTTGTTTCAAATTGCCGAACAGGATCAGCCGTCGATCGCGTCCATTGAACAGATCCAGTTTATTGACGATTCGCGGTCGATGCACGCATCCGCCATCGTTCAAAGCGTCGATGTGGCCGAATCAACGGCCACGGTTGCGGAGGTCAATCGCCGACATGGATTGGACTTGCTCTATCATGTCGCCGAAGAACTGGTGACGCCCATTCGTTCGCTGGACGAAGTCCTGCAGCGCATTCTGAATTTGGCGATGCAGGCCATTGACGCTGATCGCGGCTGTGTGTTACTCAAGGATCCGGTGGGTGTTGACCTGACGGCCATCGCATTTGCCCGACGTGGCGGGACGCAATCCGCATCGGCGCAGATGCCGGTGTCGCGTTCCATCACGGACTATGTGCTCCGGCACGGGATGGCCGTGCGTACGTCCGACGCAGGTCAGGACGATCGGTTTCATTCCGGGAAGAGCATCGTCACATCCGGAATCCGCGAGGCCATTTGCGCGCCGATGCGTGGCCGCTCCGATCTGCTGGGCGTGCTCTATCTGGATACGACGACGCCATTGGATCAGGCGATGAGCACCGGTGTCAATTCGCGTTTGACCGACGAACATCTGCGGACGATCGTTACCGTGGCGCGTCAGGCGGCATTGGCGATTGAATCGCGGCAGTTTCAGGACGCGATGCTCAAAGCCGAACGTTTCGCTGCGATGGGCCAGACGATTACTGTGCTCAGTCATCATATCAAGAACATTCTGCAGGGCGTTCGCGGCGGCAGTTATCTGATTCGCATGGGCCTTGATGAGCACAGGGATGAGTTGATTCGCCAGGGCTGGGGAATTGTGGAACGCAATCAGACGCGAATCTACGACCTCGTCATGGACATGCTCAATTACAGCAAAGATCGAGTGCCCTCACTGAAGCTGGCCGACGTCAATACTGTCGTCAGCGAAGTGGTCGAGCTTGCCGCCGCCCGGGCCAAAGAATGCGGCGTAAATCTGGAATTTCGTCGCGGCGGCGATGTGTCGATGGCCATGTTTGACGAAGAAGGAATTCACCGCGCTGTCCTGAATATCGTGTCAAACGCGATCGATGCTGTCGAAGGCATTGAACACGGTGCGGTGGTCGTACAGACCGGTTATGACAGAGCGGCCGACATGCTGCTGGTGGCCGTGAGCGACAATGGTCCGGGGATTCCCGAAGACCAGCGAGCCGCCATCTTTAACGTGTTTGAATCCTCAAAGGGTTCGCGTGGCACTGGTATCGGCCTGCCGGTCAGTCGTAAAATTCTGCGAGAACACGGTGGTCGAGTCCGTGTGGAAGGCGGCCCGGGTCAGGGCACGCGATTTGTTCTCAGTTGGCCTCGTGGCAATGCCACGATTCCGGATATCAACCGGCTGATTCAGCAGGACGAAGCAAACGAGACCGAAATCCGTTGACTGCGACGCCTCTCGGAATTTACATTTTCAACAGAAAGCAGACCTTCGACATCATGACTGACTTCAACATGCATCGCGTGCAGAAGAAGACGTGTAACCGAACCGGACAGAGATGACGGGAAAAGATTGATAAAGGCCGCGCTGCCGGTGAAGAACTGTTTCTGTCACTGCGGAGCGACCTCATCACGCTTCAGACTCAACTCTATTCCGAGAGCAAACAGAAACTGTTAATCATCTTCCAGGCAATGGACGGAGGCGGAAAAGACGGGACCATTCGTTCTGTCTTCGAAGGTGTCAATCCACAGGGAGTGGTGGTGACATCCTTCAAGCGTCCGTCGGAAGTCGAACTGGCTCACGATTTTCTGTGGCGGGTTCATAAAGCCGTGCCCGCGAATGGCATGATCGGCATCTTCAATCGTTCGCATTACGAAGACGTGCTGGTAGTCCGCGTACACAATATTGTGCCGGAATCCGTTTGGCGCCCAAGATACGAAATGATCAATGATTTCGAAAAGATGCTGACCGCTTCGGGAACTCGCATCATCAAGTTCTTCCTGCACATCTCAAAAAATGAACAGAAGCGGCGGTTTCAGGAACGCATTGATGACCCGTCCAAGCGCTGGAAATTTGATCCGGCCGATCTCGAAAAGCGAAAGCTATGGGATGGTTATGAGCGGGCGTTTGAAGACATGCTGGAAAAGTGTTCCACCAGTGAATGCCCGTGGTACATCGTTCCGGGCGACCAGAACTGGTATCGCGATCTCATCGTCACCAGCGTGATCGTGGAGACGCTGAAAGACATGAATCCACAGTACCCAACGCCCCCGGACGTCACGGGCGTCGTGGTTGATTAATTATCGAAGATCACCGTCGGTTCGTGTTCCATGCGTTCAGAATTGGCGGAGAGGAACCAGCGAACACGAAAAAAAGGGGTTCATTGGCAAATGAAGTGCGCGGCTTAGAACTGGTGGACTCCGGGCGCGTTGATCCGTGCGTGTGGCGATACTCCAGTGTTCTTTGGCCCAACGGGCCTCCGCAAATCAGCCGAGGGCAACGCCCCAGGTTTCCACATTAGCAACGCATTTTGCCCTGAAAGGGCAACGCAGACCGGCATTGCGGAACCCTGTCAGGGTTCGTCTTTAGAAGGTACATCAACCTGGGGCTGCGTTCATCCGCATCCGCGGATTCTCTTGCCCCAGGCTGATATGCGCGAGCCTTTCAGGCTCAATCGCATCACCAAAGGCGGCAATCAGCGCCAACACATTTGACGCACAAATATCACCGCGCACTTCATTTGTCGATGAACACGAAAAAAGGAGACTCTGACATCTCAGAGTCTCCCTGATCCATTGCGAATCGTTGCACAATGCGTCGGACTGCCTGGCTGATCAGACTTCCTTCGAAGAAATCCAGCTCATCATCTTTCGCAGTTGTTTACCAACCGTTTCAATCAGATGACCGCGTTCACGGCGGCGCGTGGCCAGAAACGATGCCTGGCCAGCTTTGTTCTCCAGCAGCCAGTCGCGTGCAAACTGACCACTTTGAATTTCACCCAGAATCTTTTTCATCTCGGCCTTGGTCTGTTCCGTGACGATGCGATTGCCACGCGTGTAGTCGCCGTACTCAGCGGTGTTGGACACGCTGTAACGCATGTAATTCAACCCCCCCTGATAGAACAGGTCCACGATCAGTTTCAGCTCGTGCATACATTCAAAGTACGCCATTTCCGGCTGATAGCCAGCTTCCACGAGCGTCTCAAATCCCGCCTTGACCAGCGCACTCACGCCGCCGCACAGCACGACCTGCTCGCCGAACAGGTCGGTTTCCGTTTCTTCGGCAAATGTCGTCTCAATCACACCGCCGCGAGTTCCGCCAATACCTTTGGCATACGCCAGAGCCAGTTGCCGTGACGTTTCTGAAGCACCTTCGCTCAACGCGATCAGGCTGGGTACGCCGCCGCCTTTTTCGTATTCGCTGCGGACCAGATGTCCTGGTCCCTTGGGAGCAACGAGCGCTGCGTCAACATCCTTTGGCGGCTGAACCTGGCCAAAGTGAATGTTGAATCCATGTGAACACATCAAGAGATTGCCCGGCTTCAGCTTTGGCTTGATGTCGTTGCGGTAAACATCGCCCTGAAGTTCATCCGGGAGCAGGATATTGATCAGGTCGCCCTTGTCAGCAGCTTCGGCCGCCGAAACGGGTTTGAACCCGTGGCTGATGGCAAGATCATAGTTTGCACCGCCGGGACGCTGGCCGACAATGACCGTGCAGCCGCTGTCGCGCAGGTTTTGTGCCTGAGCATGTCCCTGACTTCCGTAACCGATGATGGCAATCGTCTTGCCCTTGAGGAGGCTTAGATCCGCATCGTCGTCGTAATAAAGCTTGACCGCCATTTCTTCAAATTCCTGTCTGAACACAAAAACTGGGTGAGGACAACCGACATTCATAGCCACAGTCGGATGAGTGGCAAAAATCATTAACGTTGCAAAGCTCATCTGGAAGCGATTTGCTTTCGAAGACGAATCTCGCGCAGAACTGCGAATTGAACCAGGGGGCACAGGCCAAAACAAGCCAGCAGGCCCGTTCGCAGCATCAAACCCCAAAATCCCCGTAGATGAGCGGGATGGAAAAGGGGTCAGGGCGTGGAAAAGGGGTCAGGAACCAATAGTGCGCAGCACCCTTCGGGCCATTTGGCTAT
>JBBJME010000424.1:0-4456 GCA_037719765.1 Planctomycetaceae bacterium | reverse complement strand
GGTGCAGATTCGCCGGATTCTGGATCTGGGACATGATATCGGACTGCATTACGACGCCGCACTGTTTGAACGTCTGAACGTCGATCCGCTCGCGACCGCGAAAGCCCAGATCGAATTGTTTCAGACGTTCTTCCGCACAAAGGTTCACGCGATGTCATCGCACATGCCCATGCGTTCCGGCAAGACGTTTTCGATCCCCGGAGTGATCGATACCTACGATCCGATGTACCTGACCGAAATGAAGTACATCAGCGACAGCACTCAGGCGTGGCGAGAAGGCGTGGTGACGGAAAATCTGGCGATGTACAACCATATCCATCTGCTGACGCACGAATATATCTGGCACCCCTTCGGCTGGGACTGGTCGGCGCTGCTGTTTACCGAAGTCAACGACAAGTTCCAGCGCGCATGGAAACGCGCGGAAAACTTCATCAATATGTACCGCGAAGGCCTGCAGCTGCGAGCTCAGAAAGATAAGCAGTTCAAGGAACGCTACATGAAGCCGCCGGAATAGCTGCCCAACAGGGTTTGCAGAATTTCTGCGAATCATTGCTGTTTTTTGCGGTGTTGTTATCGTAGGACACTTGTCTTCGGGCGAACTTGCCTGAAAATGGTGTTCGTCAGACGATCGTGCGTTGTTGCACCGGTATGATTCTGACGGTTGAATTATCCCACGTAACTTTCCCACCTGAATCCTGAGGTACGCTCAATGACGCAAAAAACATCACGTCGCGGTTTTATCGGCACAACTGCCGCACTGGGAACCGCATTCTGGGTCGCTCCACGTTCGTTCGCCAAGCCAGGGCGATCAGCTCTTCAGGGCCTGACAGCGGCCTGTGTCGGCGTCGGTGGCAAAGGCGACAGCGACTGCAGCCATATTTCTGATCAGGACGTAGAAATTATCGGGCTGTGTGACGTCGATCGCCGCACGCTCGCCAAGAAAGCGAAAGAATTCAGTGATGCCGCACAGTTCACCGACTTTCGTGAGATGCTGGATAAGCTCGGCGACAAAGTGGACATCGTGACGGTCAGCACGCCGGACCATACCCATGCTGCCGCGGCCATCAAGGTCATGAAAATGAAGAAGCACGTGTATTGCCAGAAGCCGATGACATGGTCCATTCGTGAAGCCCGCATGATGCGCGAAGTCGCTGCGGAAATGGGCGTTGTAACTCAGATGGGAAATCAGGGAACATCCGAAGACGGCCTTCGTGAAGCTGTCGAAGTCATTCGATCCGGAGCGATCGGCGACGTGGCGGAAATTCATGTCTGGACCAACCGTCCGATCTGGCCACAGGGTATTGGTCGGCCTCCAGGGGAAGATCCGGTTCCGGATTATCTGGACTGGGATTCATGGATCGGACCAGCCGCGATGCGGCCGTACAAGGAAGGCATCTATCATTCATTCAAATGGCGCGGCTGGGCCGACTTTGGAACCGGCGCGCTGGGCGACATGGCCTGCCATACAACCAACATGCCTGTCATGGCACTTGAACTGTGGGATCCGATCGCAGTCACTGCCGTCAAGAATCCCGGCATCTTCGAAAACGAAACCTACCCTGGTTCGTCCACGTTGATGTTCGAATTCCCGGAACGCAACGGCAAAGTGGCCTGCAAGTTCTACTGGTACGACGGCGGCAATCTGCCATCCGACGATCTGATCGCGCATCTGCCAGAAGGCTTCCGCAAGCGCATTGACGAACAGAAAAAGGGCGGCGGCAAGACCAGCGCGGCTTTGATCGTCGGCAGTAAGGGCATGTTGTTGTCCGAAAACGATTACGGTGCACAGTACACATTGCTGCCGGAACCGGATTTCAAGGGCTTTAAAAAGCCTGAACAATCGCTGCCTCGAATTCCATTCAAAGGCGGTACGGACGAGCGACAGAAGTGGGAATTTGTGCAGAGTTGCCGCGGCGAATACGAGCCAGGCACCATGTCGAACTTCGGCTACGCAGGTCGTCTGACCGAAACCATCCTCGTCGGCAACCTTGCTGTGCGAGCTGGCGAAGGACAGCGAATTGAGTGGGACGCGAAGAATCTCGTCAGCACGAACCTGCCTGACCTGAATAAATACGTCCAGCGCGAATACCGCGAAGGCTGGACTTTGTAGTCCGGCAGCGTTTGCTGTATTCCATTGATCAATCCCAGGCCCGGCATCGAAAGATGCCGGGCTTTTTGTGTCGCTTGACTCTCCGAGTCGAGTTGGCGACTGCATTGATGGACTGAAGCGACATCGCTGGCCATTGCAAAGGGCCGACGTCAGCGGGCTGTTAATTTCGTGATGCAAGCAGGGTGTGTGTAGGGCCAGCGGAACACACCAGTTTCTCACGCTCTGCCAATATGGTGCGTTGCGCTCCGCATCACGCACCCTGCGATTAGGTCACCCCCCATCGGCCCGACACCGCTCGATTTGGCCGGAGCGGGGAATCGTCCGGCAGGAATTGCTGAAGTTTGGGCCATGTTTCGCCCTTGCCAGGCGTTTCAAGCGCATTGCTGGTCCCCCGGCATAACTGGCAGATTCAGAATGATCCGCATATCCGTCACATTTTAACTCAACCAAACGGGTTCCAAATTCCGATCCTGAAGAGTAACCGTCACTGTCGGCATATCCGGCACACATTCTCAGAACGGCTCGATCGGAACAATCGATGAAACCCACACGAATTCTTGCCTCGGCCACACTCATTGTCAGCAGCCTTGCTCTGATTACAGCCGCGGGTATTTCAGTCGGCGATGAGCCGGGTGTTGTCCGAATGGGATCGAATCCCACTCAGGCAGGTTCTGCGACAACGCCCGTACCGGATCCGATGAATGCCGGAGTGGCGACGCTGGATGGCGGTCCACCGGAACCTTACATGGGCATGTATCCACAGCCTGCTCCGTACGCGCCGTATTTTGAACGCTCATCCGGAGCGACGCAGCAACTGCCGCATTCGGCCTATCAGCCGGTTCAGCCGTTCGGTCCGATCATCATGTTCGAAACGAACATCAACAATGGTCTGGGATACGAGGATTCGTATCAGCGACTGAACGCGCGTGTTCCGTATCATATTGTCCCCAACACCAACGTGTTGATCAGCGACATCTCCGCTTCGGTCACCAATAATGGTGATCCGCTGGCCAATGTCGGTCTGATTTATCGCAACTACGATCCGTCACTGAACCGGATTTTTGGCTGGAATGCCTATGGTGACTACGACCAGGGCAACGGAACCGGTGACTGGTATCAGGTCGGAGCGGGATTTGAATCTCTCGGCAAATACCTGGACTTCCGTGTCAACGGTTATCAGGTCGTCGGTGACGATTCGACGCTGTTGAGCAGCAATCTATCCAACACATTGCGACTGATGGGCAACGGTGCCTTTAAGGTCCGCAATCAGGTGCTGGACAACGCGTACTCAGGAATTCAGGCAGAAGTCGGCGGCCCGCTGCCAATCCTTGGCCAGTACGGACTCAACATGTACATGGGCGGCTACTACCTGCACAATGAGAACGGCTACGACGCACCGGGCTTTGCGGCTCGCTGGGAAGCACTGGTCACAGAGAGCCTGCGTGTGAATACGTATCTGACGACGGACGACACATTCGGCACAAACAGCTGGGTGAGCCTGCAGTACGACCTTCCGAACTACAAGAACCGTCGCGTGTTCCGGCCGTCAAGTGTTCGTGATCGCCTGCAGGATCCTGTTGTTCGCGACAACCGCATCCACGTCAATCGCGATGCACGAGCATTGAACGAAGCGGTGATCAACACTTCGACCGGGCTTGCCTACAACATACTGAATGTCAATCCGAATGCGACGACAGCAGGAAACGGCACATTTGAAACCCCGTACAGCACATTGCAGGCGGCGGCGATCGCCAATAACGCGGGCGTCGACATCATTCGTGTTGTTCCGCGAGCCGACGATTCAACCACAAACCTGACCGTTAATGGAGGCATCAGCCTGTTTGACGACCAGACTTTGTTGTCATCATTGAAGCCGCTGATACTCGGACCAGAATGCATCATCGGGGCTGACACCGGTCTGCCGACCGCACTTGGCCCATTGATCTCCAATCCGACCATGGTTGCCGGCGGCAGCGTCGTACGACTCAGAAATAATGACGCTGTGATCGGGATGCGAATTGACGCGTCCAATGAGGCTGGCACGGTGTTCGGTAACGGCATCGTGAATCCATTGCCCATCACCGACGCAAATCTGACCTGCAACATCTTCACGAACTACACGAACGGTGCGTTTCTGCAGGACGTTTCCGGACGGATCATTATTGATCAGAACGAATTCAATGGACTCGCGGGAACATCCGTCAACGGTCTGAACATGACGGTTGCGGGCGGTGCGACGGTTGAACTGCTGGTACGCGACAACATAGCTTCGAACAACAGTGGCACCGGGCTGAGCATTATTGCGAATCCAGGTTCAACCATAAATGCGGACGATCCAAACGGAAC
>JBBJME010000017.1:0-46009 GCA_037719765.1 Planctomycetaceae bacterium | reverse complement strand
TCTGTCGAGAGTTGAACGTCGAATACAGCAGCTCAGGGCCCTGAGCGTCTTTCGCACTGGCTCAGTGCCAGAACCGATTGCGCCTTCAGGCAGCCCTTCGTAGACCAGGTTGGCGAGAACAACTCATCCATTCTTCAGAGATGAGCCACCCGTCCGCACCGCTACTTTTCCCCGATCCATTTTTTTTAAACCGATATTTTGGTCGCGCTATCGGTGCGCACATTTGATAAATTCATGATTCACACATAGCAGCTTTTTACCTTCAGGTTGCAGGCCACTGTCGATACTTCGGGAACGAAGATCTGGACACAGGGATTTGAATACGACAATCTCGGTCGCCTGAGTGAAAACACCTTCGACTATTCTGTCGGAGCAGCGATAGTGTATGACACGCTGGCAGTTCAGAACTACACAGCCACTGGTGTCCGTAATGAATTATTCTTTGCACTCAACGGACTCCCACTTATTCATCAGACGGCTGTTGTCGATGATTTGAATCGCATCACGTCGCTCACACAGGACAACGACTACGGTAGCAGCGGGACAGATCTTCAGGTCATGTTGAGTTATCGAGCGGACAGTTCTCTCGCCAGTTTGCAGCGCAACGAAATCACGGGGATCGGCACGACACCGATTGCCTCAACGGATTTCGGTTACTTCAGCAACGGCGATCTGCAGACGATCAGTCATCCGTATCAGGCAGGCGGAGTCATCGCGACGCAGTATGACTACACCTATGATGCAGCCCACCGCATTCAGACATTCACGTCGTCAAGAGACGGTCTGATTACTTATGGCTATGATGCTCAGAACCAGCTTCAGTCGGCGGACGCTGCCGCCGGTGCGGCTGTTCCGGACGAGAATTTTACGTATGACGCAAACGGCAATCGCACGGTCAGTGGCTACGTCACGGGGCTGCACAATCTGCTGCTGAGTGACGGGACGTACAATTATCAGTACGATAGAGAAGGGAACCGCATTCGCCGGTCTAAGATCAGCGGGACGGAAGTAGTGACGTATGAATGGGATCTTCGCAATCGTCTGACGCGAGTCACGTTTATGAACGGCACGACCGAAACGAAACGCGTCGAATACGACTACAACGTGGCCAACTTGCGTATTGAAAAAGACCGTTGATCTTCCAGCATCATGAACGATATTTTGCACTCGGATTCCGGTATCTCGAACTACATGGCGACCAAGTCGTGTCGCAATGGCACGTTTCTGTTTAATCGCAATGATACGTTTGTCGGTCGGTCGATGGAGTTGTATGGCGAATGGTGCGAGGAGGAGATTGAATTGCTGGCTCAGGTGGTGAAGGCCGGGGATGTCGTGCTGGACGTGGGAGCAAATATCGCGACTCGTACAGTGCCGTTGGCTCGAATGGTGACCGACAGCGGATTCATCGTCGCTTTTGAGCCGCAGCGACTGGTGTTTCAGAATCTTTGTGCCAATCTCGCTCTGAACTCGCTGCGAAATGTGATCGCAAAGGAAGTGGGAGTTGGAAGTTCCAACGGCTGGATTCCAGTCCCGGCAATTGATCCTCGACAGATGCTGAACTTCGCGGCTTTGCCGTTGGGAAATTCTGCCACAGAGCTGGTGCGGCTCGTCAGGATCGATGATTTGAAACTCGATCGATGCAATTTAATCAAGGTGGATGTCGAGGGCATGGAAGTCGATGTGCTCAACGGAGCGGTGGCGACTATCGCCCGGTTTCGGCCAAGTACTGTTCGTCGAAAACAACACCATCGAGCGTTCTCGTCCGCTGCTGGAACTGCTGCAGACTCTGGCCTACGTCGCCTTCTGGCACATTCGCGACTATTTCAATCCGCACAACTTTTTCGGCAACCAGACGAACGTGTTTGAATCCATTCAGACGGAATCGAATCTGCTCTGCTTTCACTGCGACACGGATTTGGAGATTAATGGACTGCCGCCAATGATCGGGTTTGATGATGACTGGCGAAAGGCATTGGGGCGACATTAGCAGCATTGGCTTTTCACATTGTTGTGGGCGGTCTCACGACGGAGCGTGAGGAGTACATCGATTCAAGTGTGAACGTCACGTGGCTAGCCACCACGAATCGGATATAAAAGCGGGTTTTGCGTACCTTCGCTTGCAAACTTCTGACTGCTTATCTGCAGTCTCTTCGGACAACAAATGCATCCCAACGGTTCCAATCCCAAGTCCTGCGTCATCCTTGTGCCTTGCGGTGATGCAATTGCGTCTCCATGTGAAGACTCATTGCGAGTCCTCGAATCTCGTGGCTACGAAGTCCGGCGAGTTCGCGGGTTTTCGCAGATCGATGTGGCACGAAACACGATTGCCAGTGCGGCGATTCGCGATGGTTTTGAAGAAACGCTGTGGATCGATTCCGACATCGGGTTCAATCCAGACGACGTTGAACGGTTGCGGAGTCATCAACTGCCGGTTGTTTCAGGAATTTACGCCAAAAAGGCCAAACGCGAACTGGCCTGCAAGTTTCTCGATGAAACCACGGGAATCCAGTTCGGGAAGAAAGGCGGACTGATGGAACTGTTGTACGCCGCGACCGGTTTTCTGCTGGTACAGCGGCAGGTTTATCTTGATGTTCAAGCAAAGCTGCACCTGCCGGTCTGCAACACGATGTTCGGTGAATCCATCGTTCCCTGGTTCTGCCCAATGTTTCGCGAATACCAGAATGGCCACTGGTATCTCGGAGAGGATTTCGCATTCTGCGAACGTGCCCGCCAAGCGGGTTACAAGATCATGGCAGACACCACGATCCGTCTCTGGCACATCGGCAGCTATCCCTACGCCTGGGAGGACGTCGGCATCGCCACCCGCCGCTACAACTCCTTCGAATACCAATTCGACCCGCCTCAAAGCGCCCCCGTTGATACCTGACACAGCGAGGACTCCAGCACCTCCCCAAATCAACCGATGCTCAATCGCGTCCGAACCGCTTTGCTGCCTCAGTCCGACCCACCGAGCGTATATGGGTTTATGACGTGGCACGCATCGGTGCGACGCGTCAAATGCAGTTTGGATTGTGCATTGGCGCGCGTCGGTGGCGCACACGAATGGCACTTAGTTATCGCTAAATCGTCTGCTTGAAACAAGATATGGAGGCCCAGCTCAATTGCGTATGATGCTCTCCGTCAAGTCACCATCAACGGCAAGGAGGCCAGGGATGTCAGGTTTCAGCAACGGTCGAGTTCGCAGCAATTCAGGTTCCTGAGACGCCAGTTTCTTCAGGAAGGAAAGCTGCCGTTCACCGGTATCTTGTCGATTGAAAATATTACGCAGGCATTGGAAAAGATCGATGTGTGCTGGAAGGACCGAATCTTTTCGCCACTGGTGACGTTGTGGGTTTTTCTGGGCCAGGTGCTCAGCGCAGATCATTCCTGTCGTGCCGCTGTGGCTCGATTGATCGCGCATCGTATCTCGCAGGGAGACAATCCCTGTTGTCCTGAGACTGGCGCGTATTGTCAGGCCAGAAAGCGTCTGCCGGAAGAGTTCTTTTCCACGGTCGCATGTCAGGTGGGACGTGATTTGGATGCCAAGGCCGATCCCGGCTGGCTTTGGAAAGGCCGCCGTGTTTATATGTTCGATGGCTCGACTGTTTCCATGCCCGATACGCTGGAGAATCAAAGAGTGTATCCGCAGATTTACAATCAGAAACCAGGCCTGGGTTTTCCCATCGCACGTATCGCAGCCATCATTTCGCTCTCGTGTGGGGCAATCCTCAGCATGGGGATTTGTCGCTATGCAGGAAAAGGACAGGGGGAAGTCAGCTTACTGCGACAAATGTGGGATCTGTTTCGTGCGGGTGATGTGGTGCTAACCGATTGTCTGTTATCAACATGGACAGATCTCCTGATGCTGAAACAACGGGGCATTGATTCCGTGACGCGGCTGAACAAAGCACGACGGACAGCGGACTTCCGACGAGGAAAACGTCTGGGCAAAGATGATCACATCGTTCAGTGGCCAAAACCACAGAAGCCACGCTCGATCGACTCAGAGACCTACAGTTCGCTTCCGGATTATCTGACTGTCCGAGAACTCCGTGTCAGAGTCGAGCAGCCAGGATTTCGTACCAGGAGTGTCATCGTCGTCACAACATTGCTTGATCCTGAGGACTTCAGCATGAGTGATTTAGCCTGTATTTACCGTGAAAGATAGAATAATGAGCTCGATCTGAGGTGCATAAAAATTACGTTGCAGATGGACATCCTGCGTTGCAAAACACCGGAGCTCGTTCGCAAAGAAATCTGGACGCACGTTCTGGCCTACAATCTCATCCGTACGATCATGGCTCAGGCGGCCGTCACGCACACGATCCCACCGCGATCCATCAGTTTCAAAGGAACCCTCCAAACACTGGAAGCATTTCAACCGCTGATTGCTCACCAGGACGGTCGTGGCGCAGACCATCGGGAAAGACTCTATGAGCAGTTGCTTGCAGCAATTATTGTCCATCGCGTCGCCGATCGACCTGATCGCATAGAACCCCGAAAGACGAAGCGAAGGCCCAAGAGATTCGAACGATTAATGAAACCACGGCATGAAGCAAAACGTGATCTGATCAAAGGACTTAGCGATAACTAAGTGCCATTCGTGGCGCACACCGAAGCAGCGAACACGGCAACGCCAACATGCTCCGGTCACACGGACCGGATTGGCCAATAGATCCACGGTAAACTGCTCCGGTGCTCACGACCGATGTTGGAATCCATTGTTCCGCTGAATCCAGCGGTTCAACACATGGTCGGATTTACAATCGAATGCCGTTTTCGATTCGCAGGCGGACTTCTTCCAGAGCTTGAATCAAGGCGGCTTCGAGATGATGATAGGTGAATTGCAGAGGACCGGTCACCACAATTTTGCAGGCATTGTCGGCGAAGAATGTTTGTCGGACTGATTGAGCTTTGGCTGCTCGCTTGATGGGTTTCTGGCGAACGGCGACGGCCGCTTGTGCTGGCGTCAGCTTTCCGTCGGCGGATTGAGTTGCCAATTCCTGACGGTCATCCTCGTTCACCAGTCGCGACAACTCGTAAGCCGTCCGCGCGGCGATTTGACCGGTGTCGACCTGTTGTTGAAACTCGGCAGGCAGATCAAGCAGTGCCAGGGAACGGCTCACCTTTGAAGCGGGAATCTGCAGGGCTTCCGCGAGCTGTTTGCCGTTCCAGTTGTTCAGGTCCATCAATGATTGAAATGCTTTCGCTTCCTCAATCGGGCGCAGGTCCTCTCGCATCAAATTCTCGATGAGCTGCAGTTCCAGAACCTGACCGGTGCTGAGCGGCTGCTCATGGAAGAAACAGTCAACGGTTGTCAGGCCGGCACTGCGAGCGGCTCGCCAGCGGCGTTCTCCCGAGACAATCACCCAGCGTTCCGCTTCTTCGGACCAGCGAACATGAATCGGATGCAACTGGCCCTTGGCCTTGATGTTGGCGGCCAGTGATGAGATGGCCTCGTTATCGAATTCGGTGCGAGGTTGTTTTGGATCCGGGATCACCTGATGAATGTCAACGCGGCCAAAGCCTCGAAGCGGTCGCCTTCCCATGTCGCGAGCATCGGGTACCGGACTAAGTCGCGGTCGATTGTCGGTTGTTCGAACACCCAGCGATTCATTCAGCAGGTGGCCAACATTTGCGAGTCTGTTTTGCATGGTAGCCATCAGGCGGTCACTGCCTCCGTGTTGTAGCCATTTGCGGCATGAATGTGGTCGAGAATCTCACGGGCCAGTTCGGAAGTCAAACAAGCGGCACTCGTCCGAGGGCTGTAGATGCCAACCGGGCAGCGGCAAGCCAGCGAAACCTTGAAGGCGGAGACTTCTGGAATGACGGTCCTCAAGACCGAATCGCCATGAATCTCACGAAGTTTCTGCTCATACGAGCGATGAACCGTCAGTCGCCTGTCGAATCGAGTGACGATGTGTCCGAGCAAACTCAGGCGCGGATTCAGCAACTGAGCATTCTCGATTGCCTGATGAACCACTCGTAATCCCTGTGCTCCAAAATCTTCGGGCGGGACCGGAATCACAACGAAATCGGATGCCAGCAGCGACGACCAGCTGCAGCCGTACAGATTTGGCGGGCAATCAATCAATGTGATGTCGAACGATGGCAGTGACTGCAGAAATTCGTGCAGTGCGAATTGTTCCAGCCCCAGACGTTCCGGGTGTGGCACATTGAACTGTGTCAGACATTGATTGGCAGGAACAATCGAAATTGCTGGCCACGACGTCGACCGGACAGCCAGTGCCGGCTTCTGGAAAGTGAATGAACCATCAAAGGCTCCGGCCAGTGTTTCGTCTGCTTCGAGCGTCTCTACCAACTGAGATCCAAAGAATCCCTGACTGAGTGAACCCTGAGGGTCAGCGTCGATCAGCAGGACTCGCAGCCCCATCTGAGCAAACGCACCGGCCAGATGAAAGCAGGTGGAACTCTTACCGCAGCCACCCTTCTGATTGATGAGACAGATAATTGATCCCAAAGTTTCCGACCGGCTGAGTCGCGGTGATTGGCCGATTGCCACTGGCAATTCCGGCCAAGTCCGCGAAATTATTCAAGGTGACTTTCTCACGCTCATCGACAAACTGTCAATGTGGTTTCTTTCCGTCGACTCCCGATGATTCTGCTGTTGTGAAATTCCTCATCGTGTTACGAGTTTTCATGATGAAACGAAACACGGTATCTGATGCCAACCGTCGGCCGAGAACTCTAGCCGCGAAGAAGCCTCCGACGAATGGTCACGGCGTGGGACAACTGACTCTGGCTGAACATTCTCTTTGTCCGCTGGATGCTCGTACATCACTGCAACCCGGATTGCTGCATCGCACTTCATTTCAGTATTCGGATGAAAGGCGACGACGAAAGACGGCCCACGTTGAGGTCTCCTGCCCGCAGGGCCTTTCTGCTCATGATGAATTCTATCTGTGGGGTTTGCTGGCCCTGACGCTGAGTCAGCCTCGACCGGAACCGGAATTCCATGCAACGCCCCACTATTGCCTGCGGCAATTGGGGCTTGTGGATGCGAACGTCCGCCGAGGTGGCCGCCAATACCAGCAGTTCGCGGCGGCCATTGAGCGGCTCTCATGGGTAAAATACGGTTGCGATGCGTTTTATGACCCGGTCCGTGCAGAGCATTGCCAAGTGCGTTTCAGCTTCCTGAGTTACCGCCTGCCATTGGATCCTGATTCCAGTCGTGTCTGGCGCTTTCATTGGGATCCGCTGTTCTTTGAGTTTGTGAAATCCGTCGGTGGGTCGTTGTGGTTTGACCTTGAGCAGTATCGTTCACTCAGTCCCGCAGGTCGCCGATTATTCCTGTTTGTGTCCAAAGTATTTGCTCGATCGGAGCAGACTCCAAGGATGGAGCTGAGGAAATTGGCTGTTGATGTTCTGGGGTTATCAAGCCATCTTGCGGTGAAGCACGTTCTTGCCAAGACACGCAGAATCTGCGCAGAATTGGCGGCTGCGGGGCTCATCATGGATCAACACACAGGTTTCATTCAGAAACAAGCGGCAGGACAATACGACGTCGTGTTGCGTGCTGTCCCTGGCGCTCCTCGACCGGCGCGAGGACCGTCGATGAAGACGGATTCTCCACTGGCGGAACCGCTGCAGTCGATCGGACTCGATGCGGCTGGCATTGCACGAGTGCTGCGGCAATTCCCGCATGAACGAATTCGCGAGTGGATCGACATTACGCTCGCCGCCAAAGAGCGATTCGGCCCTTCGTTTTTCAAACGCAGTCCAATGGCGTACTTGATTGATAACCTGAAGAAATCCGCTTCCGACGGTCGCATACCACCCGATTGGTGGCATGACATTCGGAAGGCAGAGGAACGCAAACGGGATGCCACGGCCCGTCAGCAGTCAATGACGGCAGTGCAACCGTCGTCTCCAACCACTGGCGGCCGTCGCGTATTCGAGCAGAGTCGGAATGACCTTGTGGCGGCCTACGTGGCTTCGGGTTTGGATAACGCAACCGCACTGCGTGAAGCGTCGCGGGAAGCGAAACGCCGAATCGCCGCAACAAAGCATGAAGGTTCTGACAGCGTTCCATCGGTCAAAGACATTCTCGCCACGCTTCCGCTCAAACTTCTATAAGCAGCCTCCACCCTTTGCTGACAGATCTTTGAAACAGATCTTTGCCGGATGGCGCGGTCGTTGAGCGGACCGTGAGTTTCTTTAACAATTGCCATGACTTATCTGCCGATGCGGCCACGCCGTTCCGTGACGAAAGGTCACGCAACCGACACGTCAGACGCCCGAAAGGTCACGCAACCGACACGCATGGACCTTCAAATTGGTCACGCGAGCGACACATGCTGGAGACCGTGATTGTGTAAGTTATCCACAGGCCTGCGGGAACGGATAAACGTCTTAGTTCAGCGACTGCGTCAATCGTGCTGCACAAAGCATCGTCATCCGTCGATAAAGCTCCACGGTTGCTCGAACGTCCGCCAGGGCATCGTGCGCTTCGAATTGATTGAACGGAACGCCAAAGTGGCAGCACAGCGTTCCCAGCTTGAAATCTCGTGGTGGCAACATCGATCGGTCTTCATGGAAATACCACATGGCTCGATGAAGCGTGCAGAAGATGCGGTAGGAAGCAGGGAAGAATAATCCCAGGCCCTCAAACCATTCGCGTAAAAAGACTCCGTCAAACTCAGCATTATGGGCCACCAGTTGAGCCACAATCAGTTGGCGACCATCCGCACCGCGGACGGTTGCCGAAGCGTGACGCGAAAGAAATCTCGCGAAATCACAGGCAACCGCCTTGGGACTGCGACCTTCTTCTCGCCATAGTCGTACGTCAAAATGCCGATTCGGCACCATAGACGGCACAATTCTTGACTCATCCAGGCGAATCTTGGCCTCGAAGGATTCCAGTTCCACCAGCGAACGCGAAACGGCCATCGCCGCAATCTGCAGGATGGCCCGGCGTCGGCCCACGGGAGCCAGTTCAATATCCACAAAGACCAATCGTTCTTCGACGACCAGTCGTTTCCGTCGTAGTCGAGTTGCTGGCTGCAATGCTGATGAATTCCGACGTGCTTTCATTCCTGAGTGAATACCACGGTTCGCTGGACCAGCGCAAATTGGCCTTCAGTAAGCCCTCAATTCTGTCGGCCAGCTTACGAAATCATTTCCAAATTATAGCAGAATGCTTGCACTTTCATGACGGTACGGTAGTCACAGAACAGCGGTCGGGAATCGGATATACTGACTGCGGCTGTCATTTCGTCAACGTGTTGTTCACAACGTCGCGGTCAGTCCTGCGAAAGAAGAGCAACGGCAAGATGTCGCTTCGACACCGATCATGCTTGGTAAACCGGAACTCACCATTCCGGCTAAGAGGCAGGATTCAGTTCTGTTTGATTTCGAACGAACTGAAAATACCAACCTGCATGTGATTGGCCCGTAGAGCTGGGTGCATCGAGAGGTGCTCGCCCAGATCGACGGAGGCTTGCTGGAGTAATCCTGCAAACGTGAACGTGCTGCACTCGTTTCGCAGTCGTCCACTGTCAGAGTAATCCCAGCATTCTATCCGATGTTCTCGCAACGCCGGGCACTGGCGTTGACTGGGGGCGATGCGGACATGCCCTGGCGAATTCGATTTTCCAGGGCGGTCATGTTTCAAAGCGGGTGATGCTCACTTACTCAGCGAGCGTAATCCCGTCCGTGGGGTTGTGGACTCGATCGCTGCGGCGATCAAGTTCGTTCAACACGGCTGGCGTGGGGAGCTTTCGGCTGGCGACAGTCGAAACCGGGTCTGACTCACTCGGCGATCGCAGGCAAATCCTGCGACGGTGAAAAGCTCAACCATGAAAGGCCCGTGAGGGCTTGTCAGTAAATTCTGCAGAAGACGGTGCCGAACTGCGAACGACTCTGGCTGACAGGTAAGGGAATGCTTCTCCATTCGATTCCCTGAAATCATCCGTGAGCGGCAGCGTTGAAAGACGCAGCCGTTCCTGATGCAAATGGTGCCGGTCCGGAAGGATCGACCACACAGCCACAGTTCCGCCGAGTAATGTCGGCTAGCGACGTGATCTGCAGGATAAAGAACATGACTAACGCAGGATGGGCTTCAGGAGCCGGAGTGGTATCCGGTGCTTCGCGTTGTCTGCGAAGTGATTCAAACCCTGAAGTCCGGGAGTGTGGCCTGAGTAGAAGTCGATGAACCCAGCGACGGAAGTTTCTGCGGGAATCGAGCGACAGATCGGCAAGGCAGTCGGATGTCGTGAGCGTGTCAACGGGTGGTGCCGGACACACAAGCTCCAACGAAAGGGCTGACGGGCACTTTTGAAAAGTGTCGAAGCGACATACTGGCTTCTCACGATTGTGGGAAGCCGGTTCTTGAACGGACGCGAGCGGTTACACGAGACTGATTCGGAAGGATCGGTCTCCTGTGGCGGCGAACTGGCGGCGGACGGTCGGCGTGTGTACTCACGCCGATACGGACGCCAAAGGTTTTCTATTGAGGAGGGTAGTATGGATTGGCGGCGGTGTACTCCTGAATGGAGTTGCCGCCGCATCCTGAAACTGGACGGTCGAATAATTGCCATCCTGACGAACACAACTGTTCGGCAAGAAGCATTCGATTGACCGCCATGAACGTCCCCCTCATTTAAGGATTGCGGCATTTCGCGGAGCTTGGGCCGTTAAAAAGCAAGCTCCGCACTTTTTCAAAGTAGCCATTACTCTCTGAGTGATGAATGCCACGCCGAGTGCTTCGGCGCTTCTGGTAGTACGCAATTTACGGAGGCTCATGCAGTATCGAGCTGAAGCGACATCCCTCGAAGGCTTCGTCCAGCAAATCGCCTGCTGTTACCTGCGGCATGGCTATTGGTTCTATGTGACCGGCCACATTCCGGCCCACAAAGACGCACGAGTCATCGACCTGCGACTGATTGAGAAATACGGAATCGGGGTGTCGGAATCCACGCGAGCCCGCCGCAAACGACTGGGGCAGGCCAATCTGCAGTACCTGCGGCTGGGAAGAACTTTTGTGATTCTTGCCACAAAGGGGCAGCACAAATTCTTCGAGACAGAGTTTAATTCAATTCACGATATCCGACATACGCCGCTGAAGATGGGCGGTTATTCCATCAGCTATCGTCGCGGTGGCCGCACTCGAACCGGGGAGAAAGACGTCCGCTGGCATGCCCATGTGGAAATTGATCGGCATCGGTATCTTGAACTCAAATCGCTGCTTCTCGAATTATCAGTGCATCGATCGGCAGAGAATCTCGCTCAGGCCTTCTACGAAATCCCGTTCGAACCCTACGCTCCGGTCCGCCGCCAACTGCTGAACATTCTGCGAGCCGTCAATCGCACACGAAAGCAATCAGGATTCAGCCGAATCCCTGTAGAGGTCGTGCCACTTCGGCGACGAATCGTCAGACCGTTCGACCCGCTGCCGGCCCGATCGTTGTTGAGTTCCAATACGGGTCTCGACGCTTAGAGTCGTATTTCTTCTTTACATGCACGATTGTTGCTCGTGTCTCCGACGCGAGAATTCCTGCCACGGAGTGACGGGGCACAATGAGAGACTGCCAGCAAGAGGACGGTGTTTCATCGTGTCGCGTTAGGGATGTGCAGGGTGCGCAGCAGTCCGGCTTGCCGGACCGAGCGAAAGCGGAGCCCGGAGCAGCCCGGCCCGAAGGGCAACGTCCAGCAATCCTTCCACCACTCGAAAAACGTGTGAGGTCAGTGACCCGCCGCGTGGCGCTCCGACGTTTATGCATCAGAACGGACTGAATCACAGTCTGGTTAGATTCTTCTTTGCCAAAGGAACGCCCCATGTCACCACATCGATTGCTCTGTATTGCCGTTGTCCTCGTAGCTCCATTTCGACCGATTTCAGCAGGAGAACACTACACCCTGCGTTATCTCTATGAGGATTCACGAATCCCGATTTCCGTCAGGTCGTTGGCCGTGTCGCCAGACAGTAAGGAAGCGGCTTTGGGACTCGAAAATGGCGTCGTCCACTTCATACGACTCGCTGACGGCGAACAGACCTCAGAAGTCAAGGCTCTTCCGTTTGACATGAAATACTGCCGCGACGGATCCCGCGTCTTAATGATGAGTGAATACGAAACGTTTACACTCAACGTTTCGAATCGGTCGAGAACAAAGGTGAATACCAGCGACGTCCCGGGGTATGTGGGGCTGATGACCGTCAATCGCAACGGGAAATTGATCGTTGACTCCACAGTCGAAGGCAGTCCCGCACAACTTTGCAATGAATTGCAACGGGGCGATGAAATTATCGCACTGGGAGACGGCAAATCCGGTGCGATGCGGGACGTTGTCGGAATGCCGTCAACGCAGTTTGTCAGTCAGTTGAAAGGACCTGTAGGAACGTATGTTCGCGTTGCTCTGTTGAAAAAAAACGGTGAAACCACAAAGCCCATGCTGCTGCGACGAAGTCCGGCAGTGGCATCCGGGACGTCCGCCCAGTTTGCCAACATGCAGAAGCAGACCATCGGTGAAACTTTGCTGCATTTTCAGCGTGATGATCGGCACACATTTGCCTCCGCCTTCGACGGCAAGTGCATCGGAGCCTTGAATACGGAAGACATCAACCTCATTGGGCAACATGCCGTCTCACCCAATCAAACGCTTTTTGCCGTTCTGTCCTACACAAACAGGAGTCGCGAGCAATACGGAATCGAAATCTACGATCTCGCCAGCCTGGAACGAAAACACTTCATTTCGTTCAACCGCCCGAGCTTCAATTCGATCGCCTTCTCATCCGACAGCCGGCAACTGTTTGCAGCGAGCCACAATCGAGTAGACGTTTATGATGTGGAATCGGGCAGCTTCGACCGGGGCCTCATCGGTAGCAATGGTGTAGAAACGCCGACACCAGTTGCCGATAAAGTCGTGGAATTTCAGGCTGGGACGGCAGCCAATGCCGTCATCGGTGCAGCACGCGATAGAGTGGGTGAGTTTCACTTCACGAACTCGAAGCAGCAGATTGAGAAAATCGCGGTTTCAAAGTCGCTGGTCGCGGTCGCAGTTCCGGGGGGATCACTGGAAATTTGGGATGCTCAAACAGGAAATACCAGAACCGAAATTGCAGCACCAAAGCACGGCACGCGAGAATACATGACTCCGGAAATTGATCTGATGCAGTTCTCGCCGGACGGCCATTGGCTGGTGTACTACATTGAGGGCATTTTTAACATTGTGGATGTATCCGAATTCTCCGAGCCATCGACTGGGTCGCAGAAATAATGAAGATGCCCACAAGGCAGCAGATGTGCCTTGTGAGCATCTTTGGCTTGTGGCTCAGTCTCGATTGCTGCTGCTGCGATAGCTGAAGTAGAGTCTCGGATGATGAAGGAATTCCAGTGTTCCTTCCTCTTGATTATCCTTTCGACGAACTGCGACAAGATGAGCCAGAAAGCCGATGACATTGAAATCGCGTTTGAGTTCTGAAGTATCCCAGACCTCGCCGTAGATCCCTTCCAGAACAATACGCCATTCGTGTTCGTCTTTCAGTTGTTCGCAAATATTGCAGTTCGTGTCTTCGGTTGCATCAGGGGACAGTGTCGTGTTGTTGATTCGTCCGTGAGTCGTCATGGTATGCTCCAAATATATTAGTCGCATTCGGCAGATGCGATGTCCGTGTTTGAAATGACCAGCCGCTGGTCAGCAGTGACATGACACGGCAAGTCAAGGTGGAGTCTTGGCCGCAGGTCAAGCAGCAGCGAACGCCGCAGGCGAGAGTGGACCTTGACGCCGTGGTAGAATGAGAACTGCCAGCGAACGGATCTTGACGTCGTGATACAATTAGAAATGCAAAGGCGTGCTGTTACCTGCGGCCGCCACGATCGTGTATCACGGCGGCATAATTTGTGAATGGACGTTTAGCGAGGCGCTGGATTCAAAGTTTGATGATCTGGTAGTCGTCGCACACTCGGGAGTTCATTTGCAACAGCAGGGAACGAACGTGTTCAGGCGACGGATACGACTTGCAATACCAATCGACCTGATAATCGTCACCGCCATTTGCCGGGTGAACCCTTGCGGTAATTCGCACCGTGTCGCCAGACTTTTTTCTGGCCCGATCGCGCGCGGCGATGATCTTCCGTTCGGCCTCTTCGGCTTTGGCCAAATCCACCTTCAAATCATTCCGAAAACACGATTCACAGAGTCCGGCTCGATTTGTTTGAATCGTGGACGGATCGAATGCCGGAGCCGAACATCGATGACACGCCACAATCCGAACCGCGTCAAGAAGTCTGCGGACATCGGCGTCCGTTGCCTTTTGTGCTGTCGTGTCTGGATTTTCGGCATAAGCGCTGCCCAGCGACGTGCCATCATCCCGCATCAGAGCGACCTCCACTTGCAGTGCATGGTTTTTGTACATGAACACGCAAGGCGAAATTCGGGCCTGCAGTTTCATCGAGCCGTCCAATTCGCGAACGTAGCTCTTTGCGTTCTTTGCGTCGATATATTGGTTGCACTCATTCATTCGGCTGTCTCCTTGTTCCATTGAGAATGTTTTCTCATCATCTCTAAAACGTACCATGAGGCGAATTAGCATGGCAATGTTGCTGCCAATGACGGACAGCCGCTCGAAGCGACTGATTCGTCTTGGTCCGTGTCGAGTTCCTGTCAGCGGCTGTCTGGCTGAAAGTTGAAATAGAATCGAGGGTCGTGCTGAAACTCCATGCTTCCCTCTTCACCGTTGTCTCTGCGGCAAACGTGAACGAACGGTGCCAGAAATCCAATGACCCTGAAATCCCGTTGCAGTTCAGTAGTATCCCAAACCTGTCCATGCTTCGCTTCCAGTGCTGGACGTGATCCCGGTTCGCTGTTGATCTCTTCCAGCCGCTCGCGGCGTGCGTCCTCGGTTGAGTCGATCGTGCTTGTTACGTTGTTTAAGGAATCCTGATGTTTCATGGTGTGCTCCAATTGTTTCCGTCGCATTCGGCAGATGCGACACATTGGTTTCTGTGGACCAGCCGGTGGCCAGTCTGAAATGGGACACGGCAAGTCAAGGTGGAGTCTCGGCCGCAGGCCGAGCAGCAGCGAGTATCGCAGGTGCGAGCGGACCTTGACGCCGTGGCACAATGAGAGACTGCCAGCGAGCAGATAGAAATTGATTATCCCGCGTTAGGGATGTGCAGGGTGCGCAGCAGTCCGGCCTGCCGGACCGAGCGGATGCGGAGCCCGAAGCACCCCGGCCCGAAGGGCAACGCCCAAATTCAATGCAATTCGGCAATGACGGTCGACTGCCATTCGAGGATTCAACTCGAAAGTTCTGGAAACCCCTCCATCCACCGAAAAATGCTGTTTCATAGAACTCACAAGTATGCCGGAGGCCCGGACTACGCTATGTGGCGAATCGATCAAACTGCTTGTGGCCGTCAAGTGCGACGACACCTCGCCCTCGTCACATGCTGAAAAAGAAATTCACTCCTTTCAACCGCCTGTGAGCCGATTGATGCTCAGCGGCCCATCGACAAAGCCCGAGACGTATGGCGGCATCTGCCGTCTCACAATGGCCTGTATGTGGTTCGAAGGATGCAGAATTCGGGCCTCGATGATCGGGTCGGCCTGATCAATGAGACAACCGACGATATCGGCAAGAAACTGGCCCTACGCGGCCCTGGAATCACAGGGCATACCGAAGCAGTAAATTGCGGAACTCATCGCTTCCTACTGTCGGAATGCCAATTCGACGTTCAAAGCGGTTGTCACTTTGGAAACGGCAAAGCAAGTCTTCGCGATCACGGCGGACTCAACCTGGCAGAATCTCACAGCAACAACCAAGGGACTGGATGGAACGCCGAGAGGCCCCAACTGGAAAAGTGGCAACGTGGTTTGAGATTCGAGCGTGTCCACTGCTATGTCGCCACAGCGGTTGCGGGAACACTCCAGCCACAATCGGACGCCATCGTGCCGAGAAACCACGCAGACTGATTGTGCTGACCAACGATCGCCATGAATGCAGGATAGCCAGCCGCGGTCATCCGGTCGGTAATGTTTGCGAAGAGATTCAGGTCATCGTTACTCGGGGCACAACTACACCCGTCCGGATGCGAATGCCATTCTCCGATGTACTCCAATTCCCCTGCCGTCTCGGCACTGATGGCAGTAACTCGTTCTTCGAGCCCCTCGCAGCCGCGAATGTATAACGTTGGCTTCTCCTTGCTGTCCGAGGGAGAATGAATCGTGTCCACGACATACACAATCTTTCGCGGCAGGTCGTACATGCCGATGAGAACGCCACCAGTTTCATTCGGTAGCCGCATGGAGCGTAACTTCTGGAGATGATCCATGAGCCACTGGTCAATGACAACCGCCCAACCGCCGAGCTGCGCGCGGTGTGATGTAAAGAGCGGTACATCGACAATTGACACAGCACAGGTCGAAGGATCTGCGTGCCAGATGCGGACCGAGGCACCTTCGGACTTATAGCTGGCGAACGGCCTGCGCGGCAATCGCACTGTGCATGCTTACCAAGTGCGTCGGGATCGAAAAGCTTATGTCCCTGCACGACCGGGCATATCGAGTGCGTGCTTCATTCACGGCCAAATGTCCGGCGAGTGCCGGATCTCGGATCACTGCCCGATAATACTGCGCCTCGAGTTCATCGAGATGCATCGTACGCTGAGCATCTTCGCTAATGCAGACGAGATCTGATCCGCGAGGATTCAGGAACAACGAGATACGACGTGCGGCACTTTGAACATCTCTCGCAAGGTGTCGAGATACTGGAACAGACGCTGACAAATCCAGAATCAAATCAGACTCCGCAAAAGCCGTATCCAGCTTTTCCTTCGCGTTACTGCACCGCAAAACGTTTGCAGAAATTGCCACGGTCGGCGGTTCATCCTCAAAAAACGAATTGATCGTTGCCGCGAGGACGACTGCTTTCGGCCAGCCGATTCCATCTGAGAGCAGAGCATGGCGAGCCAGGTTGTGAGGCAGTAGTTCGTCGTTGTCGATGACCGTCCACCGTCCGAACCCACCCCGGACCAGATTAAGCACAATCTGTGAACCGATGGCACCGACTCCTACGGCTACCGTCTTAGCATCAACTATATTGACACCGCTTGCACGCGCGGCAGCCGACCGGGAGAAGCTGAAATGAGGACGCAGAACTTCGAGCGTGACGTCGGCACCCTTCAGCGACTCGATCGGTGGCACGAATAAACCGATTTTTCCGTCGTTCTTATCCCACACTCCGATTCGTTTCCCGACTTCATAAACCGTTTCGGTCGTCAGGAACGCCCATGTATCGATGACTTCAATCGTGGCAATGTCGCCCCGTTGCAACGGAAACGCGATGACTACAATGAGCGAGACGTCAAGACAGCCGTCGTCCTTCCACCCCATTACTCGTTTGCGGAGTTCGGTGAGGAGATCAAATGTCTCCGTGCGAACAAATTCGCAGAGTTCTTCGAGTGTCCGTGGGGCACGGTGGATGATCCCGTGTTGGCGTGAGCCAGCAAAAAACATGGAAGCTGTGAACTGCAGCTTCTTGCGTCGCCCATTCTCGCTCTTAGGGATTGCTATCAATGTTCCACGGTGTTCGTCCGAGGGAATGAGTATGACGTCCAGTCGGGTCGCGGCTTCGCCACCGGATTTGATCGCCGACGATGGGATCACAAGACTGTAGCCTGATCCTGCGAGTACTTGCTCCAGCGGCTGGTCTTCTCGGTGGAGCGATCCGATTGCCGTATCAGCAAGCCAGCTGCGGATGCGCTCGATAAAGGCTGGCGCTGTCCATCGCGACTTCACTTCGTCCCAACTCTGATCGTAGAGACATAGGCTTCGGGTGTTCTCGTCAACGGTGATGTTCATGTGCGGAACAACCGGGAACCCCTTTCGGACGGCAAGCACTTCCGGATACGAATCATCATCTGCCGACAGCAGCACGGCGATTCGTTCAACCCGGCGAATGGGATTCACCACGACCTGCGGTCGCTCGACATCAACCTCGATCACCAGAATCTCGATCGACGCACCGGCGATCTTGCAGCATTCCACGAGGCGCACAAAGTCGAGTCGCCCGCCCGTAATTGCAGACGCGATCTGGCGCGCACGCGGAATATCGAGCGCATCGGCGTCGATAGAGCCACCCGGTAGGTTGATGTATTCGCGAGTCATCGCCTCAGCCTGCTCGGCGAGCGGAAACGGGCGTAATCGCCGCAGCACCGACGGACTGCGACCTCTTGATCCTGGCTTTCCGATTATCGACTTCGATGACGAGTGGACGCGGAGCCCCTTGTCGCGGGTATTCCATCGTCACGATGTATTCGCCGTCCTTTTCGGCCACGATCCGCTTGTAATAGTTCGCCGCTTGCCGGTGCGGCGGCTGCGGGCCTTCGTCCTCGTCACTTCCTTCGGCAGGGATTGGCCAGCTGGTCGAGACGATGATACCGCCACATTGAAGCTGGTCTTCAAATAACCAGGCAACGTGGTCCACGGGCACAGTCTCGTCATCGCCGCGATCCGGTCCGAGCGTGAGGTAGCTGGAGTGGTGGGGAGCTTCCAGACATCTGCCTCCAGACGAGATTCATTCTTGTGGGTCTTCGTAATCGTGACGATGTCGGTCAGAGCCGTGTGATCCAAATCGGAACCAAGAATCACCTTGGTCTGTACACCCCACCTCCAACGTCAGTTGAACGACCAGCGAATCGCCGTTTCGGTCGATGACGGTGTTGTCGTCCTGACGCCAGGCGAACGGCGAGTGAGCGAAGAACTCTGCGCCGTCGACCGCGAGGGTGAAATCGGGAGCAACCTGTCCTGCATCCGTAATGAATTGGGATCGCGACTCAATTGTCAGCCCCCGGTCTTCCAACCACTTTTTGAGCTTCGTCGGCCGCGAGAAAACTTGGATGCCATAGCCCTTCTCCAGACGGTGCCTTGCTTCGGCCTGAATGGCCTGAGCACCAGCCTCCAGATTATTCCGGTTCTCTGTGATGACGTTTGCCGGCACCCACAATTCCCGGATCTTGATCCGACCCGATCCTTGGTACTTCTTTGCATTGTCGAGATAGAAGAACTCGTCGGCCTTACACGTGTGGTCGTCATCCAGATGGGTAATGGCGAGCAGATCGTAGTAGTCCCGTTTGACGGCGTTCAGATCATCCCGAAGCGCCTTCGGAAGGTCGATTCGTTTGTCGTTAGAATTCTTTGGGTCGCGCTCGTCTGAGTAGTCAAACAGCAATTTCTTACCGTTCGCAAGATCGATGAGGCAGGTGTCGGCATTGCCGAGAGGATAGAATGTGAGCTTTGGCACTTTAAGATTCCGTAAAAGTAATTGAACTGTTATGTCCTGTTGGGGGATTTGGGCTCTGGTTTCTTCTCGTCTTTTGCGGGAGGTGGATCCGGAAGCATCGCCACTGCGAACAGTGACTCCGCATAACGGTCCGCACAGCGATGGACGTACTTCGGCAACTCACTGGCAACAAGACTCGCCACGGCCAGAATTGTGATCGCAATCGCGATGGCCGCGTATGGCTTCATGCCCAATGCGAACGCGACTCCGCAGCCACCAACGCAGAGCACTGCGAGTGCGACCCACAGGAATCGGACACCGTAAAGGTTGCGAGCAAATCCATAATCTTCGTTATGGGACTGTAGGATCGTCGCGTTGGGCTTGTTTCGGAGCACATATCGAAGCTGCCGTGTCGCCTCAACAATCTCCTGGTCTATGCTTGCGTCTTTCGCGCCTTCCGAAATCGAAGCGGGAATTATCATCCCCGTGTGTCGCTTGATTGCTCCCCGCCACTTCGACTTCTGCTGTTCTGAGCAAGTCGTATCATTCGGTCGCAACCACCTCGTGGTTGGTGGACCACCCCACGAAGCCCATAGCGATTCCTCGATAGATCGCCCGCGCGCACGGGCATAATGACCAAGCACGATTGCAGCCAAAAACTCGACTCCGACCGCTGCCCCCATCGCCGTGTACCAAGCCGACAATTCTTGTAGCAATGCGCCAGCCGTCAATGCGGGCCCAGCAGCGAGCAACAGCCCAGGGAGCAACCGGGCCTTCCGCTCGTAGCGGTCACTTAGGGCAAAGAATTGGAGGAATAGTCGCATCGAACTTCCGGATTGAATCGATTGTCTCGTATAGCCATAACGAACAATACCGTTCGTTTTTATCCTGTCAACAATAACGAACGCCAAATCTTGTCATGACGGACGATCTTGATACACTGGCAGGTATGAGCGAGAAAGCGAATAAAGCCAATCAGCCGGAAAATAATCTTGCGTCGAGATTGCGCAAGATCCGTGATGACAGAGGGTTATCGCTCGATGAAGTCGCAGTGAAGGCTGATATCTCCAAGACGTACTTGTGGGAACTGGAACGAGACACTGCCGGCGTGAAAAAACCGTCCGCTGACATTTTGCTCCGCATTGCGAAGGCACTTTCGACAACGCTTGCCGAATTGCTGGCACTGGCGACTGTTAAAGCTCCGGACGGGCCAGTTGAAATTCCGCCATCTCTTGACGAGTTCCGGAAACGGATGGGGGAGGAACTCACTCCGCAGGATCTTCAGGAACTGGCCGCGACAAAGTTTCGCGGCGCACAACCGCAGACTGTCGACGAGTGGCATCAGCTCTATTTTGTTCTGATGAACACCACTCGGAGGCGATCGACATGACGCATCCGGCTCGATCCACACAGGCGCTCATTGATGAACTTGTCCGTTCAACTGGCTGCCGCGATGCGTCCGAAGCGATCCGCGCCAAAGCCAGAGAATTAATTGACCTCCACGTCGGATCTTTTGGTGAGCCATCACTCCCGATTAGTGTTGATGTCCTTGCGAGTCTTCGTGGGATTGGCCGCAGCGAGGATGCACCCGTCCATAGTCCCGACGCAGAACTCGTACCTGACGGTCAAGGTGGCATGACAATGCGGGTGAATATGGATCGTCCCGAGACACGACAGCGGTTCAGCGTTGCGCATGAAATTAGCCACACGTTTTTTCCGGATTACGAATCGAAAGCGTGGTGTCGCACTGACGCACGATATCGAAGCCGCGAGAACCCGGAAGACTTCCTCGAAATGCTGTGCGACATCGGTGCCGCCGAATTGCTGTTTCCCCAGCCATGGTTTGGTCGCGATGCTGCGGCCGTGACCGATGCTAACGGCATCATCGCGCTCGCCTCGACATATCACGCATCTCGTGAAGCTGCGATTCGGCGATTTGCAGAGACATCTTCCGAATCTGTTGCGGCAGTATTCTTCACCTGGAAACTGAAACCAACACAGAAAGGAACTGTCGGGAACGCTGACCAAAAAAGTATGTTCGGCATCAGCACAGAAGACGCAGTGCGTGACGTATTGAAACTTCGGATCGAGTACTCGGTCGCCAGTGAATCCTTCAAAGCTGACGGCCACTTTCTACCCAAGGACAAGTCCGTCAGGAATGACAGCCCAATCTATCGGGCCGCTTCCTCCGGACTTCCGGTCGATGAACAGTGTTACCTGGATCTTGGTCAAGCGTCGGGGACATACCGCGTATGGGCGATTCCGCTGTGGACTGCGGAGGACGATCGTGGAGGTTCCGGAGAAAACAAGGTCGCGGCTGTTCTTCATCCTGTCACTGTTCGCAAGCCTGCAAAGAAACGCAATTCCCGTGGTGACCCGAGTTTGTTTTGAGAACTGTGAAGCAAACGGTGTGACGTACTGTGATTCATGGTCCTGCTGTTTAGACGGGTCGATCTTCAAACGTTTTTGAAAACCATCACTATGCTGACACGAGCCGGAAAGAGTCGCGCAGTTTGAAATCAAGCCAACAATGCTAAAACTCGAAGACCTAAAATCTGGACTGCCGCTCGTCGGCCTTGAACCGTCGGCCTTAGCCACGGTCGCGGCCGTCGTACCGATTGGCGACGGGGCAGTGCAGGTCTTCTACCGGACACCGGATGGCACGACGAAGGAACGGTTACTGGGTCGCGCTGATGAAGCGAACATCAGCATCGCCACAATTGAACGTCCGTGGTCCTTTGATGGCGACGGTGCAGCATTTCAACTGACATGCGAAGCCAAACGCATTGACCTGGCGTTCCTGTTTGATCCAATGATGGCGGTCCACACGTCCAACGTAGAACCGCTCCCACACCAGATCACGCTGTCTACGGGCCATGCTGCCACGGCAGCCGCTGCGTTTTGTTCTGGCTGACGATCCCGGTGCCGGTAAGACCATCATGGCGGGTCTCTACATCCGCGAACTGATCATGCGAGCCGACGCCCGTCGAATTCTGATCGTCGCTCCCGGCAGTCTGGTCGAACAATGGCGGGACGAACTCTTCGAGAAATTCGGCCTTGAGTTCCGGGTCTATTCTTCGGTGCTTGAACAGTCCTCTCCCAACGCCAACCCGTTCGAGGACCAGCATCAACTCATTGTGCGTCTGGATCAGATTTCCAGACACGAGGAGGACAAGGGAAACGAAAAAGTGCCGGGGCACTTACAAAGCAAACTACTCGCTGCCGGCTGGGATCTGGCCATCTTCGACGAAGCCCACAAACTTTCGGCTCACTACTACGGCTCAAAGCTGGAAAAGACGGCACGTTTTCGGTTTGCGGAACGACTGGGTGAGCATGTTCGCCACCTGCTTCTGATGACAGCGACACCGCACAATGGCAAGGATGCGGATTTCCAGCTCTTCCTGTCGCTGCTCGATTCCGATCGCTTTTATGGCAAGTTTCGCGATGGCGTTCACAAGGTCGATACGTCCGACCTGATTCGCCGAATGGTGAAAGAAGAGTTGGTCAAGTTCGATGGCACGCCGCTGTTCCCTGAACGCAAGGCCTACACCGTCAACTACAAGCTGTCTGAAATCGAAGCCGCGTTATACGAAGCAGTCACTGAATATGTGAAGACGGAAATGGGTAAGGCCGATGCGCTTAATCACCACATGGTCGGCGATTCACCTGCGAACCAAGCTGCATGAGTTGTATTGGAAAGATGGAAAAACCACTGCCAGTGCGATGGCCTTCTGGGAAGACACGCTCCGCTATCTCTATTTGCCACGACTGAAAAATCGCGATTCGCTGTTCAACGCCATCCGCACCGGCGCTGCTTCCAGAGATTTCTTCGGCACGGCCTACGGGCAATTTGAAGGCAAGTTTGACGGCTTTCAGATCGCGGAAGGCAGCGTCCAACTGGATGATACGTTGCTGCTGATCGAACCTTCTGCAGCGAAGGACTACGAAGCCAACATCAAGAAGCCCGACCCGATCATTGGCGGCCCAACACCACCCGGTCCCGGCCCTACACCTCCGTGTCCAACGCCGCCTAGCCCAATTCCTCTTGGTCCAACACCGGCACCTTCAAAGCCGAAGTCTTTCCACGGCTCAATCGAAATCAATGCTTCAACCGCAAAAATGCGACTGGTTCAGGTCGCCGAAGAAATCATCACCCTTCTCGCCAGCGACCCCAACGCATCGCTGAACATCACCGTCGAAATCAACGCCGAATTCCCCACGGGAGCATCCGACCAGATCAAACGAGCAGTCACGGAGAATGCCACCAGCCTTGGCTTCAAGTCAAAGGCATGGGAATAGCGACGACATGGTCGCACAAAAATGTACTTTGCCACTGAGACATCGAACACCAGACCGAACCATGATTATCGGCGAACTTTCAGTGTTGCCTTTCGATGCCAATGTGAGTTTTTAAAACAATTAAAGGCAGAGTGAAAACAATGACTCAAACGAGGGAGATCATCCGACGTGCGGTGAAGGACCAAGTGCAGTCTTCCCGTAGAGTAATTGATGATGTCGGACGAACTGCAGAACTAGCCATAAAATTGGCCGAAGATGTTCGCGTACGACTCATGGCTTATGCAGATTCATCACCAGAAAAAGGCAAGGTCGCCTGTTGCTCTGGTTGCTGGTTCTGCTGCACGATGCCGGTAGCGGTGTCTGCCCCCGAGGCAATTGCAATTGCTGAATATCTCAACCGCACATTGGCTGAATCGGACCTTGAGAAACTGAAAGCCGAACTGACGGATACGGTCAACAGAATTCGAGGACTTACAGTTACACAGCATGCGGCCACGATTATTCGATGTCCGTTGCTTGATCCGTCAGGTCGTTGTTCTGTCTACTCTGTACGCCCAATCGCTTGTGTGCGATTTACTTCTAAGTCGGTCGCCAGATGCGAAGAAATGTATAAGAACCCTGAAGATTCGGGTCTGGCAAATCCACAAGACAACACATTACGGATGGGCGGCGACGCGGCCGAATACGGATTCAGAGCCGCAATTCGTGAATCTGGATTTGACGATGGCCGTTACGAACTTAACAGTGCCGTGCTGGCTGCACTGACTGACTCACGCGCCAGCATTAAATGGGCGTCTGGAAATCGACTATTTTCAAAGTGCATCAACCGCGATCCGCCCCCTGAAAACGCCAAAGCGGAACAATCACTCGTTCGCGATATTCTTGGAACTCCACAAACCGGTTCGACCGCCCAAAGGAATGAAGCTTGTCCGTGCGGATCTGGGAAGAAGTACAAGAAATGCTGCGGTTCAGTGAGCTGAGCGAACGCAGTGCTCAAGCCAGAGGTTGTTCAGAGAATCAAGTCGCGCGACTGAATGTCAATACAGTGTGGCAAACATGATCGCCAACATTCTTAGCTTTTGCCGCCGGATATCGCGGAACAGCCGACCGTTGAAGAAAGAACTCAGCAACTGCCTGGCCTTCTGTTTAATGGAGACGACACGTTCCAGCAAATCGTTGCTGGTGCCATCGGCTGGATTCGCAACAAGTTCAGTCACCTGACCGTGGACGCCGCTTTGGCGGAGTTTGATGCGAAGTATCTGCAATCGAAATGGACACCAGCTCAACGTCAGAGACTAAGGTCTTCTGATGGTCGCGAATTCCTGAGGCTGGAACTTGAGAAGTCCTGTCGAATTGCCGGTCCAGAAGGGTGATAACCCCTTCAGATGCTGAGCGATAGGCAGGCCAAGTCCGTAACGATCAGATGATCCAGAAGCTTGATGCCGAGGATTTCTCCTGCTTCCTTCAGTCGCCTGGTGACCTTGTGGTCCTCGTCGCTCGGAGTGAGAATTCCGGAGGGGTGGTTGTGGGCGATGATGAGGAGTGGCTCCCACGAGGATGGCTCGCTGGAAGACTTCTCTCGGATGGACTATGGAGGCATTGGCTGTGCCGATGGAGATGATCGAGTAACTGACAACCTGATGGGCTCCGTCGAGATACAGGGCGACGAAGTGTTCTCGACTGTTGTCGGTGAGGATTGACCTGACAAAGTCGGCCACGTCGTCCGGGCCTTTGATGGCAAAGGGCCTGGATGTTGTCTGCTGATAGGTGGCTCTTACTTCCCGAATGAATGTGTCGGTGTACCGTGCTACTTTCCGAGTCTTTCTGATGGTCATGATTCTGTTCCTCCATGGTGTTGTTTCACTTGCTGTCGGCTGCAGCGGGTTGTTTCCGTCCTTGATGCCGGTCGTTGGCATCGAGTCCTGAACGCACGACAAGTCAAGGTGGAGTCTTCGCGGAACGCGAAGCAGCAGCCGACGCCGCAGGCGGGAGCGGACCTTGACGTCGTGATAAAATCAGGACTGCCAACGAACGACACTTTTTTTCTTTACTTATGCTGTTCGAATCACTGTGGCGCGACACTCCGTTGCGAGAAGTCCCGTCAGGAGTGCCGGGCACATTGAGGTGCAGGTCAGCCCCTTGCGTTAGGGATGTGCAGGGTGCGCAGCAGTCCGGCTTGCCGGACCAAGCGAAAGCGGAGCCCGGAGGAGCCCGGCTCGAAGGGCAACGCCCAAGCAATCATCTTGCGGATAATTCCCGTGAGTGGTGGCTTCAAGGTTCTCACTGGCTGAACCGTTGAACTGTCCCTGCGACTACTTGATCGTCAGCAATGTGACAGTTCTCAGTGATGGCTGCGGGCGAGGAAATGGGCGGAGAAACACGAACTAGGCCATTGTCATAGGCGGTCACGACGCAGCCATGATTTAGCCATTCCCGTCGAGCATGCTCAACCGGGTTTGTACGAATCTTTGGTTCCGTAGTTGCGAAGAGGGAAATCCGACTTCTTAATGTGCGATGAGTCAGAACGGGAACCCAGTGGTTCAGGCTATCTGGAATGCGATGGATGTGTGACTCCCAATGATCTTTTCGAGCGGCCTCGTTCACTGCGTTGTTTTCAAGATGAAAGTCAGCGGCTGCACTACAAGAAAACAGCGGGGACAGGTTGACAGTCTCGCTGTGGCCGTTGAGGACACTTCCGGCGATTTGCTCGGTGAATTGCAGCAATGGGTCCAAGTCGCTGCCGGTATTGGAGAGTTTGTGAAGAGTGTCGGTGATCAATGGCCGTGATTGGTGCTGCCCAAATAAGCCGATGCCCATTGGCTGCCCGGCTCTCATCCATTTGTGACAACCGGTGACAACGAAATCAGCAACAGCGACACTCTCGTCGATCGGGACATGGCAGAATGCCTGGGCCGCATCGACGAGAACAAATTGAACCTCACTGGTTTGTCGGATTCGTTCGACGATGGCCCGGATGGGGACTCGGATTCCCAAATGATCCACGGCTGGCAGGAATAGCCCGTCGCATTGATTGTCGGCGTATGCTCTGGCCAGGAATGACGCTACATCGTCCGCCGTCCAGCCTTCATGGAAGACGGCGTCTCGCAATGGGACCGTTGTGACGTGGCCACCTGAGCCCAATGCCTGCTTTGTAACGGCGTCCTGATAGGTGGGCCAGCTCAGGTCGGTGGTCAGGACGTTGAGGCAAACCTGAAACATGCTACGAGCGGCCAGTTGCACCAGCGATAGCGAGCGACTGGCGAGCAACACGTTCCAGTCATCGGGGGCACCTGCTAGCTGGCGGAGCGACTGCTTGAGTGCTCGAACACCGGCCCAGGTTCTCAGGGCAGGAAAGCGGTTCTGGTAGTAATCCGGCCAAGCGTTGTAGCCGTGTTTCAGGAATTCTTCGAAGTACAGCGTTGAGGGTTCTTCGGCCGTCAGTCGAACGAAGTCAATTTGTGCATCTCGTGCGGCCGGTAAGGTCTGGCCCAGCCGCGCCGTATCCAGATAGAGGAGCGGTCGCAAGCCTGTACTTTCTGCCGAGCCAAACCAATTGACTCGGGTACAAGATCACTTTAACGGCCGATTTCGTACCGATCCAGATAACTTGCGAAAGATTCTGAGTATACGGCCAAACGATTCCAGCGGTCTTCTGCAGCGGCTACGGAATTGAAATCGAAAAATAATCGGAAGCGAATCGTGCGAGCCTGTTCATCGAGTTCCTGCGTGCCAACAGCCCGAGAACCGTAAATACCGATATCTGCCAGCAACTCTGGCTCCGCAATAATCACAGACGCACGGACAAAGCTGATTTTGATACCGCGAGTGTGTTGCTCCTGAATCCATTGACGGAGCGTTTCTGCAGGCCAGACATCACCCTCTGGCCATAACTCATCGGCGATGATCGCGATGCGTTCGATCGTCACTTGACCTGAGCTTTGCAATTCGAAGTTGACGGCCATGCTCTTGCGACCGGGTTCATCCTGCCAATAAGCCGCTGATTGAATCCATGCGACCGATCGATACAGATAGAGTCCGGGGCTCCTCAGCAAGCGCTCATACACAAGACGCCACGTTTCAGTGCCTTCGAAGATCAGCAGTCCATCAGCCAGCGTTTGGATGCGCCGATTCGTGTCATCCAATGATTCCAGAGCCAGTTCGCGGTAGATCGGGTCGAGTGCTCGGCTGATTCGTGCCAGTGACTGAGACATGGACTTGTAGCGTGCGAACGCATCGACATCGCGTGCGAGTGCAAACGGCAATTCAAGCAGCGACAGGTCATCAGGAGTCTTCTGACTTGATCGAGCAGTTCGGCCTGTCACCACGAGCACGAGCAGCAGACTCTGCAGCAGCGCAAATACGTCAGCATCAAGCCAGAACCAGAGCATAGTGGCCAGGATTACAGCAACGATGGACAGCACCGGATGCCGGTACGTCAGCCATTTATGTATGGAGTTCCGAAAGTTGAATCTCGTCATGCATTGACCGTATTTGGTTCCGGTGTCCGAGGCAAGACCCCGACACAGTGAATGAGTCCATCGGATCTCGCGGTCGCGAGCCTGGACTGTAACTCACGTGAATTCCTGAAGATTTCTTCTCAGACTCAGGTTGGTCATCGACTGCTGGTGTCGAGGTTTTGAACATCAACGGTGGGCGTTGAGTTGCCAGTCCGGAATCGAATTACAAATTTTCTGAGACCGCCGGGTTTCCGCGTGGCGCTCTCTCGTTTGAACCAGTGGCGAGAAGACCACATCACTTTAACCGGAGGATGCCCCTTATGACGCAGGCGAAAAGCCCCGAAATTTTAGAGATGACAATCCGCATGGATGCCATCAGCCCTGAAGCAGAAAAAAAACTCGCTGCACTCTGCTGGGAGTCTCAGAAAGCCGTCTTGCGACTACTCCTCGAACGCCCCGTTTTAAGGAGTGACTGCAAGCTGGTTCAAAAGCTGGGTGACTTTCAAGTGTATCGCTTGCGAGTCACTGACTCAGTCCGCATTTGTTTCATTCAATGCAATCACCAGCATTGCATCGTGAATATCGGGACTCATCGTTCCTTCGAGCACTTTTGCAACACGTTTCATGGTTCCCTTCCAAACTCATTCGTTCCCCTATCGGAGTCCACAGTCATGACGAAACTGAATTCCCGTTCTGTGTCAGTCACCGGAAATGGTCATAAGCCAGCACCAGCCGCGATGCCGCACAAACAGCCGCTGGATTCCAGCCCGGTTTATCAGGAAGCTCAACGAATCGGCTTTGCGCTGACTGAATTTCTGGAAACGGGCATGGAAGGACACCAGTCGAAGATTGAGAACGACATCGTGGCTCATGTGGAGCTGATGAAGGATGAAGTCGACAAACAGCTTTCGTTGCTGGCGGAATCTGCAAAGGGACAAAAGGCGGCAACACAGAAGCATGTCTCGGAAATCGGTGAACGTATTTCCGCAATGCACAAGATGATCGAGACACAATCGGGGGCACTGGCGCGCATCGCAGAAAGAGTGGAGGCTACTTCACAGGCTCAGGTGAACGGATCGCAGCAACATCAAGGTGAAATGGAGTCGATGCAACAGACAACCAAACGCCTCACTCAACGGCTGGATCAGCTGGCCAACAAGCTGGGAGATCTTCGAAAGGAGGCGATACGCCATCACGAACAGGTAATGAAAGACTCGGAACTCCAGTCCTCGCGAATGGAATCGGTGGAGAACTCACTATCCGCCAGTGAAACGCAGCTCGAACGACTGGAATTGCAAACAACTGCACAGTTTGCAGATGTCGATGCTCGCGTGAACGGCAACCTGGATGCCGTCAGCACGCTGGACGGCCGCGTCTTAGCCCAACTTCCCCAACTCGTTGAAAAAGCACTGTGTTTTCGTGAGTTTTGGGGTGTTTTTTCTCACTACATTGGTTTCAAATTGATTTTTGTCGGCAGATTCAGGCCCAGTTTATCGAGCAGGATTTGTTGGTGATCAGTCGGTTTTGAAACGCAGCGAGTGCGGATCTCCAGACCAGATTTTGTCGGCAGGACGACATCCATCGAATGGATCTCGGACAGTTCGTCCAGCACACGGCGGGGCTCGTTGCCGAGACCCGCTTTTATGCAAAGTTGACCGAGCGATTTCCACAGCACGTAAGCGATGAAGCACACAAAAATGTGAGCCAGCACACGATCCTCTTTCTGATGCCAGATCGGACGAATCGACAGATCACTTTTCTGAATTCGAAACGCGGCCTCGGCTTCTGTCAGCTGGATGTATGCCTTCCACAGTTCTTCGTCGGACCAGCCTGAGACGTTCGTGCGAAGCAGGTAACAGCCGGCGCTTAACGTGGCCCAGTTGCGAGAGCCATCGACCTTTGACCATTCAACAATTGCGACACCGCTCTCGGCCTTTGAGACTTTGATGTCGAAGAGTTTTGCAGCCCGGCTGTTCTTTGCAAGAAGTCGACCGATCTGCCGCTCCACTTTCTGAACGTCGCGGTTCTTTTTTTCGCAACCAGCCTTCATACGAACCAGCGCCTCTTCGATCTTCGTTTCGAAACGCTGCGTCATCGCTTCTTCCTTCTTCGATCGATCACGACTGCGACACAGGATGAATGTCTCCGGTGCCGGATCTTGTTCAGACACAGCAGCATCACCGTTCGCATTGGTCGTTGCCGCGACAGGCTCAGCGCCGGACTCATCGTCATCATCGTCCTTTGGCCACGGCACGATCTTTACTTCAAGACCATCGCGGATCGCATGCCAGTCGTCTTTGAGAATCTCCTGTTCGAACTTCTTCAGCGTCGCTTTCGGAGTCCCGATGATGTAGCGACGACCGCCGTCGCGAAGAAATTTGATGTTGTCTTCGCTCACCATGCCACGGTCCATCACCCAGATGCGCTGGCTCTTGCCATAGCGGCGTTCCATCGTTTCCACCACGTGTTCCACCGTCGTCACATCGGCCGTGTTGCCCGCGAAAACTTCGTACCCCAGCGGCATGCCGCAGCGTGAAACCACGAGCGCAATGCACACCTGCTTGCAGTCGCCGCGTTGGTCTCGCGAGTAACCGCGCTGCGCCAGAGGGAAGTCGGCCCGGCCTTCGAAAAACGTGCTGGTGACGTCGTACATCAACAGGTCGTATTCAAGTTCAAACAGGTCGCCCGCACGCTGCTTGAGATGAATTTCCAGCGCCTCTTTAAGCGGCAGCACCACATCGAGAGTTCGATAGAGCCGGTTGTCATCGACCTGTTTTGCTGGCACACCCAGCAGATCCGGCAAGGCAGTTTTCGGATACCATTGTTCGGCGATGTAAAGTTCGCTGGAAGGTTTGAGCAGTCTCGCAATGATGAGGATGAGCGAACTGACGTCCCACGGAACCTGTTCACGTCCTTCCGGGATTGCCTTCTGCAAAAACGTGTCGAGCTGCAGCATGCGAATCAGATGCAGCGCGAGCCACGGTCCTCCAAACTGCCGCGTGTTCTCGACGCGGACACCGGCGACATTGACTTCTTCCCATCGCGGCTTCGTAGTGTTCTCATCATCGTTGAAGAGTAACTGCTGACGGTCATGGCCGCGCGTGGATTTGTCCTGCAGACCTGTGGCCGTGTCCGTGCTGTCGATGGCCTGCCTGACCCCAAGCCGCCCGGCTTCGTCGAGCTTCCCAAGCCACGCCACAACCCGCTGCCGAGGGCCTCGCCTGGTTCGATAAGATTCGACGAGCGCCCAGTACGCTGTTCGCTGTCCGTTTTCTTCTTTGAAGTGCTGTCGGATAAACATGGCCGGGATCTTATGGCCCGTTTTTGTGCCCGCCAGATATCTTCTTCTCACTACATCGCGTTTCAGATTTCAAAACACGGCTGTTTTCGAATTTCAGATCCCAAAACACGGCGAACTTTTTTCGGTCGGTCGCGCTTTGTTACACTTCTGGGGAAGTTGGGTTAGCACTGGAATCGGTGGTGCAGACGCTTGAAATTGAGGCGCTTCGACCAGCAAAGTCGTGGCGGGTAACATTGGCTTGGCTTCGTCAACGGAAGGAGCGTTTCTCAGAAGTCATGCGACGGATGTTGAAACGTGTGCCAACTGCAAAAGCTGATCCATCTCCAGTCGACAGCTTGATCGAACTTCCGCAGCAGCGTTAAGAAATCAGGAGAGTGGCTGGTGGTGCCGCTCTCCAACCTGAAAGGTTCAGGCAGTGGGATTCACGTTTTAACGTCAACGATCAGGAGTGACCGTCTTCGTTGGAATCGGGGTGTCCGTTTCCATTCGTGTTTCCGCCGGACTGGCTGTAAATCCACGAGTGAGCCAGATCGCAGACCTTGGCCACCAGTGGCAGGTCGTCGCGTCCAAAGCTGGTCGTATCTTTCCAGTCGTCACCGTCCTTGTACAAACGTGAGATGGTCACGTTGTGACGCACCCCAGTGTCTGTCTGATTCTGCCAGATGGCCGCACGAATGCGGCCCATCCGAATTTCCTGAACCGGGCGAGTTTTGGTCTCACGGGACTGAGAACGGGGTCTTGAAGCTGTACTCATCGTTGTCGTACTTTCTTTCAGAATCGATTGAGAAATGAAAACGGGCTTCACTGTGAAGCCCGTTTGGTTCATGAACAGGATCATGTCGTGGAGTCAGGCATCCGCCATCGACCACAGGATTTTGCGGCAACATTCCTTTGCCGCTTCCCGGTGAGCGTCAGCATCCATGACAGGATCAGCTGACGTCACCGGTGGGAAACCGCCGCGGGCGAGCCAGCCCATCAGGGACACGGCGCGTTTGCGAGTGATTTCCCGGTCATTACGACGAATGGCATCCTGCAATTCATCCCATGTGGCTTGCGGGTCCATAAAAAATTCCCTTCAAGCCGTAAGTGCGAGCGACAGCAGCTGGGCGACCTTGTAGTCGGCATCGGCTCGATCAGCGGCATAGGTCAGTCGCTGAGTCAGCCGTGTCAGGGCATCGACCAGCGAGAAGATTGTGAATCCTCCCTGAGCACGAGCGATCTCATTGCGTCCTGATGAAATGCTGCGAATGCCGTGCTTGCTCAGTTCTTTCTGAACGCTTTCAGCATCGGAACCAAGCCGTGTCTGCATGGCTTTGCGAAGCACGCCGGCAAAGGCGTCGCGTCGAGAATCCCGTTTGGCGACCAGCGAACGAATGTGTTCACGAATGTCGTTCAGACCTTCGTGAACACTCGCTGTGTGCTTGCGAGTGAACTCGACCACGTTTGTCGCATCCCACACGATGTGGTTCTGACAGATTCGCTGGAACCAGAATGACTGCATTCCCAGCGATCGTCGTCCCACTTCGGAATTCCAGACGAAGAAACCTGGAGCGAATTCCTCGCCGTCGATTTCCACCCAGCCGGTCGGATCAATCAGAAAGCAGAACATGTCCTGTTCACCACAGTACAGTCCCGTACCTCCGTTGAACGCCGTTTGTGGGGGCTGAAAATCCGTTGCCACGTCGCGAACAACTTCCAGCAACTCGGAATTCCACAGACGTGTATAGGACACGCCGTGAAGGGACCGCACTGACTGGCCTGTTGTTAGCAACTGGATGGGTTTGTCACCGGACGGCAGAGTATCCCGGAAAGCCATGCGAGCCGTCTCCGGGTGGAAGCGGTTCACAGTTTCCTTACTCATTCCCGACAGGCGACACAGCTGACTGAACGACCAGTCCGTCAGTTTGACGTGTTCGCCGTTTTCCAGAGTCAGCTGCAATCCGTCATCCTGCACACTGGGCATCAGCAATTGAGGCCGTTGCCAGTAGTCCGAGGAATAATGGCGTTCCTGCCGACAATGATCATGGAGTTCCTTGAGCGATGAGAACGTCTCATCAGGAGTCCGTCGAAACAATTCCCGATTGGCCCGTACCAAATTAACCATCAGTCCATACTCCTCGAAAAAATCGAGATTTTGGGTGCCAAAGCCACAGCGTTCACCGGCACCCGGCAGGTGAACGCCACAACTTTGGCTAGATGAGCAGAACTGGCCCGGTACCGGAGCGACGCTCAGGCATCAGGCAGAAAACCATTGGGCACCACCGCCCTCTCGATTCACGCGAGATTGCGCATCATCAGCGTCAATCGAGTGGCGGTTGTTGGTTTACTCGGGATTCGTGGAACAAGGAACAGCAGGAATTGAGATGTGGAAATCCTTACCACGAGCTAACGGGAATGTCACGTTTTGCTGACGAGAACCTGAGTGAATGAGCGGAGGCTTGAGAAATCAGTGACTTAACTCGCCATGCGCTCCGTGGCATGTGGTGCGAGGTCTTCGCGAAAGGGCACAATGAAACCGTACTCGCGGGCGTGCTGCTGCAGGTGGTCGAGCGCTTCGCGGTTCCAGCCGAGGGCAATCTCGATCTGGATGAACTCTGCGGCATCCGAGGGAAGAACACCCCAAAAGCAGGCGATTCGGCCTGTCTGCCTTTGAGCGCGTCTCCATAGGAAGCGCACGGTTGCAGGGTCTTCCGGATAGAAGGCTTCGATTCCGCTCTTACTGACGATTCCAACGTAAGATTTCATCATCACTGATCAGTACCATAGCGATGTTGGAATTGCAAAAAGAAATTTCACGCCGCTGACATGCTGACGGCATTTGTGGCATTGTCGCGCCATGCTGTGTCAGTTTTTGTTACTTGCCGTTTTGTGTCTGTTGTTTCCACAACAGGCCGCATTGGTGGCGGGAAGTCTGTGCCTTGTGACCAGATGGAGCCGCCGCCGTTGATCGAAGAATCGGTCATGTTTCTGAGAGTACCGATGGCGTGCCTGAACCTTTGACTGTTCTGTGTGTGGTGCTGATTCATGATTCGATCTGAAGGAGAAGCCGTTGAAGTTGCGATTGGCAACCGCTTCGGCTTCCCTTCAAGTTTGCCTGCTGCTGGCGATCCCGCTGCCGGTGACTGTCAGCCGTCATGCAACCAGTGATTCTTCGGTCACACAGGCTGCTGGTTCCGAGAGCGAGTGAATCATGCGGGCAGCCGTACGCTGAATCCGTTCAAGAGACGCAATCAGAGTCGCTTCGTCTCCCCGATACATCTGGATGTAGTCCGAACTGCGTGTGGAGCAGTCCAGTCCGAATGATTTGCAGACGACATACGCGACCGCTTCTGCTTCTGTTTCACGAACCGTTTTGGGAAGTGACTGGCGCTGTTCAACGTCATGCATCCACTCGTGAGCCAGTTCATGAGCCAGAACGGCAAATCGTTCGGCTGAATCAAGGTCCACTGCAATCCCGATTTCGCCTTTTCGAGAGACGCCTTTGGCTCCGCCCGGCAGCATTTCGTATTTGAGGACAATTCCGTTTGCACGAATCAGTTCTTCGAGTGAGCCGAGAAGTTGTCCGGGCTCGCCTCCGATGCTGGCCAATTCCGGCAACTCATCCCCTTCGGTCTGAGTGACATCAAAGACATGGACAATCTTGAAACCCCTGATGGAGCGTTCGCCATTGCTGTCAGTCTGCTGTGATGGTCCCGATTGCTGACCATTTGAGTCATCTCGATTGCGATAGATGAGCGGTGCCATGATCCCGATTCCCTTTTCTCCTTTGCGAACGTGTCGTCCCTGTTTCAGCCAGCGTTGAAATCCAGCGACAAGTGTTGCCTCTGGGTTCTGCATCATGATCAGCAGACTGTTGGTCCATGAGTAATTGTGGAAGCGACTCATCGAATCCAGATATCGCAGCAGTGAATCGCTGCGTCCTGCCTTGAGTTCTTCCTGCAGTGCGGTGATCGCCTGATCTGCCAGTTGTTTGGCTTCGTCTTTCTTCATGTCCATTCTCCGAATCGTTGAAAGCTGCATCCGACATTTGCAGCGAATAGATGAGATTCGGGCCTGCCGGCGGCCCGATTTTCGAGCCAGACACGGCAAGTCAAGGTGGAGTCTTTCGCGCAGCGAAAGCAGCAGCGGACGCCAACGGCGGGAGCGGACCTTGACGCCGTGGCATAATGAGAAGGGCCGAGCGGAAGTCCCCCTCCGTGGTGTTGTTCAATTCCGAATGCAGACTGACGGCAATCGGAGATTCGAACTCGCTCTACCGATGAGAATCGCGATAAATGCTCATTGAATTGACGCGGTAGAAGCCATCGTCATGTACTTCTTCACTCTTCTCGGTGCGTTCGATTCCGTCAGGTGCGTAGATTTTCTCTTCCTGGACGAAGTCACAGCAAACTGGTCCACCGGGCATTGAGCCGAGTCGTTCGCAGCAACCTGCAGATGGAATCAACGGGCTGATGCGTTTTCCGTCCTTTTCAAACCATATTCGTTCGACCCACGTATATCCGTGGTCCATTCGTGGATAGGTATCTCGATGAATCCGCATGATGACCATAGAAGGGTAACTCCTGTTGAGCTGCAATCGGCATCTGCAGCGATGAAAAGTGATTCGAGCCCTGCCGCAGGCTCACAAGTGGAGCCATCCACGGCAGGTCAAGGTGGAGTCTTTCGCGCAGCGAAAGCAGCAGCGGACGCCAGCGGCGGTCGCGGACCTTGACGTCGTGGTAGAATGAGAAGTGGCAGAAGGAAGGCAGACTGATCAGTCAGTGTCTGCCGGTGGATTGGCCTTCTGCCAATCGAATTCGCTTGGGCATGAGAGTGCCTTTCACTGTTACAGGGTGCTGAAAAACCAATCAAAAACCGATGCACGCCACCGGCATCAAGCTTCCGCGAGACCGGAAGCCTGGTGCCCTGTGACTTTCGACAAACTCAGCACGGATGTTGAAGAGAGCCACGTTCGGAAACTGCGTTCGGGGCAGTACCGAGAATCAGAGACATGCATGGGAAACCGTTCTGTAACCGCAGATCAATTCCGGCGCAAAAAGGGGGACGCAAGCCACTGGTGCAGTTGTCGCCGCCAATGATTCGCGTCCCGTCTGGTCAGTCTTTGCCGTCGTCATCGGTGAACTGAAGGAGTCCGCTGATCAGCAGCTCTTCAATTCCATACACGGCTCGTTCCCCGCAGGATTCACAGACGTATTTCCGGGCATCCGGTTCGACTCCGGAGGCTTCGTCACCACATTGGGTGCAGTAGCCGCCGTAGTTCTCAGACATTTCTGCGTAGGTTTCCTGTGAGATTCGAATGACTTGTGACTGTTGCATGGGTTCCATCTCCGAGCCATTCAGCCGACTGTCTTCCTGGCCAATGAGTTGATTGATGGGCCCGTCGGCGGCCCATGGTTGGGCCAACGCGGCATAGTCAAGGTGGAGCCTTTCGCGCAGCGAAAGCAGCAGACGCCGCAGGCGTCGGACCTTGACGCCGCGTTACACTGAGAAAGCCGACGACGGGATAGGTATTTCTAAAACCCTAAAACCGAATCATGCACGCCATCTGCATTCGTTCACTGCGTGGCTGAGCAGTCGAAGAATGCGACGACTGAAATGAACTGCCCGATCTGTCAGCGTCGTTTCGCTCGTATGGAGAGATCCCGACCCCGTTCATGCCACAATTCCGAGCCTTGATCAAGCGGTGGTGACGGAATGCTGCAGCTGTGGCATTCTGGATGAGCGAGGGAAAACGGACGCTGGCTCTGCGGGGACGCAACCAGCCAGGGATACTCTCGCCGAAGCGTCGGAGTGACGTTTGAGGTCAGCGTGACTCGGCAGGCCCTGCCACCGATCACGCTGGCCTGTTTTCTTCAACCATTGGTGACTGTTGAAAATCACCTGAAGGTTTTGCCCTGCGGTCTGGCAGTACCAAAGACCGCAACTCCCCGCCAATTTGCACGCACCAAATCTGCAGCCCGGCCACTTTGATGCGAGCCATGCCTGAAGAAAATCCCGGGGCCCGGGGCAGAGCCCCGTTTACGACTGCATGCGATACGATCAGCGTCAAACTGAGATTCGCTCGACGATATTTCTCGTCACCCGCTGCATACGACGGTCATACAGCCGTGTCGTCCGAGGATCGGCATGTCCGGCCAGATACTGGACATCCGCCAGTGGCACACCCTGTTCCAGCAGATCGGTGATCGTGGTCACTCGAAAGGAATGGGGCGAAAGACGTGTCGAAAGGCCCGCATCCTGCAACCGACGCTTCATCATTCGACCCATATCGTCGGCAGTCATGGGATTCTGAGTCAGTCGCCGAGACTTTCGAACCGTGGTTCGGAACAGAGACGAAGCTGGAATGGCATACTGGATTCCGCTGTGCTCCAAATAATCCGTGATTGCCAGGCTCAGGTCATGTCGTACGGGGATTTCACGAACCTTGCCGTTCTTCTCGTGAAACCTCAGGCAGTACTGGTCACCCACGTCGTAGAAGTCCATCCGCCGGAGTTTCGCAACGGCACCAACACGAGCAGCAGTGTAAATCAGAATTCCGATGATGGCTCGGTCCCTGCGTCCGATGTCGTGAGAAACATCAATGCACTTCAGCAATCGTCGAGCATGCTCGATGGAAATCTCAGGAGTCTTCCCCTCAACCGCCTGATGCCGTTCTGTCCGAACCGACAATGCCGGATTGAGAATGACAACGTGACGCATCACGAGTTCATCAAAGAATCGTCTCAACGCGGCCAGATGCAGCTTCCGAGTCGGTGTGGACACCGTCATAGAATCCAGATAACGACCCACATCCGCCGGAGTGATCCGAACCAAATCAAGTTGCCTGCCAGCACACCAGGCTGAGAACCGCTTCACGGCGTGAAGGTACGCTTTGCGAGTAAACGGATTACGGATCTGCCCGTGGATAAACTCCTCAAACGCAAACCTCGCCGCCCCGCCAGCGTCACGAATCAATTCCGGCAACTCCGCTTCCTGAGTCTGGATCAGCTCCGTGCAGTTACCGGTCAACTGCAACTTGTCTTCACTTCGCATCGTCCTCCTTGAATATTCATGCGTCCGTTTGATTCGCAGAAGCCAGCATTCCTGCAGCCAACGACCACATGGCACGACTGACCGTCGGTGGATATGTCAACGAAATCCTGAGTTTCCCATGCCGACGATTCACACACCCGCCGACAGCAACAATCAGCAACACCGTGAGTTTTTCCGTGCCCTGACCGTAACGCCGGATAACGTCTTTTGTCCAGCACCAATATGCGACATCGCGCGGTATCACATGCTCTCGCTTGAAGACCTGCGTTTCATCTGTGGCGTCTTTAACGAAACAGACTGGACTGCCGACAGCTATTGGCTCCATGCTGTTGAAACAACCAAGCTCCATAAGTTAGATGGATTCGGATTTGAGCGAGAGAGCCCAGTGCCGCAGTTCGCAGAACGGGACTGCGAGGCAGACAGACCGTTACGAGTATTCTTACGAGGTCACGCGCTCATGAGTACATTGATCGCGGGTGTCCGTGCGCGGTTACACACCGCAGTCGCGGTAATCCTTGTGGCCTCGTCCACTGGAAACTGTCATTAATTCGACTGCGTCAGCTAACGGCAGTTCGAACCTTCGAAAATCAAATTGTTTGGTGCTTCAACGTGTCGGACCGAAGCAGGAAACTAGATTACGCAAAATTGCTTCGGTTGGGGCGACCGACGAATCGAAAAATTGCGATTTCGATTCGACGTCGACACCGAATGCAGATCTGCACAGCGTGAATCTGGCGTTCAAGGTAGTTCACATCTTGTCGTTCCGAAATGCTCAGGGAAACGAGTGCCGCGAAAAAGAAGAGATTTGCAGCAGCAAATGAAAAAGGGGCCGTGCAAGGTGACATTCGGCGGCCCTTCCGCGAGCGTTCCGACTCGACTTGTGTTTTCTCAGTTAGGAGGCTCAAAATCAAACCTCGCGCGAATCAAAAAGCCGAACGCTCTAAACAGGTTGTCGAGGTTCAAGTGCCATTTGGACCTGGCCCCTTCATCTATTTGATCTATTTGTGAGCGTCCTCCTTGTATAAACCGCAACTGCCGGTCAAACTGGGCTTTGCAAACCAACCTCAGAATTTCGCCGTAAGTTCTTATGGGATCGCCGTAAGTCCTTGCTCTTGAGACTGCGATCGGGGTTGGTGTGCAAAGCCGTCAAGCTGACGCAGGTGCCGAAACCGCAAAGGGATTTTATAGCGGTGGACGGCTCTGCATCTCCGCGATGAACCTTTCCTGATTCGTCAAATCAGCTGCTCTGTGTGCCTTCCATTGTGCTGAAGCTAAACGCAAGCATATCAGCGATACCTCGAAAATGAATGAACTTCGTAGGCAATGAATTGATCAGCACCCATGATATCGTGAGCAAGGACGCGGAAGACGCGTTGCTCAAAACGGGCACCCTGCAAAACGCAATTTTCAACAGCGCCAACTTCTCCAGCATCGCCACGGACGAGAAGGGTGTTATTCAAATCTTCAACGTCGGTGCCGAGCGGATGCTGGGCTATACCGCCGCCGAAGTGATGAACAAGAACACGCCCGCCGATATTTCCGATCCGCAGGAGGTGATCGCGCGTGCGGCCGCGTTGAGCGTGGAACTCGCCACTCCGATCACCCCGGGCTTCGAGTCGCTGGTGTTCAAGGCCGCGCGCGGGATCGAGGACATCTACGAACTGACCTACATCCGCAAGGACGGCAGCCGGTTTCCAGCCATCGTGTCGGTCACGGCGCTGCGCGACGCCCAAGGCGGAATCATCGGCTACCTGCTGATTGGCGCCGACAACACCGCGCGCAAGCAGAAGCAGATCGAGGAACGCATCGGGGCCTCGTTCAAGGAAGTCAGTGACTTCAAGGCCGCGCTGGACGAGCACGCCATCGTGGCCTTCACGGATCCGCGCGGCAAGATCACCCACGTCAACGACAAGTTCTGCGCCATTTCCAAATATTCCCGCGACGAGCTGCTGGGGCAAGACCACCGGATCATCAACTCGGGCCACCACTCCAAGGAGTTCTTCCACGAGATGTGGACGACCATCACCCACGGCCGCACTTGGAAAGGCGAGCTGCGCAACAGCGCCAAGGACGGCTCAGCCTATTGGGTCGACACCACCATCGTTCCCTTCCTCGACGCCGAGGGCAAGCCTTACCAGTACGTGGCGATCCGCACTGACATCACCGCGCGCAAGCAGGCCGAAGAGGTGCTGCTCAAGACGGGGGCCCTGCAGAGCGCGATTTTCAACAGCGCCAACTTCTCGAGCATCGCCACCGACGCGAAGGGCGTCATTCAGATCTTCAACGTCGGCGCCGAGCGGATGCTGGGCTACACGGCTGCCGAAGTGATGAACAAGATTACCCCGGCAGACATTTCCGATCCGCAGGAAGTGATCGCGCGTGCCAAATCGCTAAGCGTCGAACTTGGAACCCCGATTACGCCGGGGTTTGAGGCGTTGGTGTTCAAGGCCTCACGCGGGATCGAGGACATCTACGAGCTGACCTACATCCGCAAGGACGGCAGCCGGTTCCCGGCGGTGGTGTCCGTCACGGCGCTGCGCGACGCGCAGGACGCCATCATCGGCTATCTGCTGATCGGCACCGACAATACGGCGCGTAAGCAAGTTGAAGCCGAGCGAATGCTGCTCGATCAGGCCGTGCGGGATCAACAGTTCTATACGCGTTCGCTGATTGAATCGAACATTGACGCGCTGATGACCACCGACCCACGCGGCATCATCACCGATGTGAACAAGCAGATGGAAGCGCTCACCGGATGCACGCGGGACGAACTGATCGGCGCGCCGTTCAAGGACTACTTCACCGACCCGGAGCGCGCCGAAGCGGGCATCAAGCTGATGCTGGGCGAAGGCAAAGTCACCGACTACGAGCTCACGGCCCGCGCCAGAGACGGCAAGGAAACCGTGGTTTCCTACAACGCGACCACATTCCACGACCGCCATCGAAAGCTGCGGGGAGTATTCGCTGCCGCTCGCGATGTCACCGAGCGCAAGCGGTACGAACACTCGTTGCAGGAAGCCGACCGCCGCAAGAACGAATTCCTTGCGATGCTGGCCCACGAACTCCGCAACCCCCTCGCCCCAATGCGCAACGCTCTGCAAATCATGCGGCTTAAAGCAAGCCGGGAGGTTCCGCGACCGGAGGACGAAGCCATTCAATCGGCGTCCGCGATGATGGAGCGGCAGGTCGGCCAGATGGTGCGGCTGGTGGACGACTTGCTCGATGTGAGCCGCATCAGCAGCGGAAAGATCGAGCTTCGCAGAGAGCGGATCGAACTGCTATCCGCTATATACCACGCTGTCGAAGCTGCCCGGTCGCAGTACCAGAGCATGGGCCATGAACTGACCGTCACGCTGCCGCCGAAACCGATATTCCTGAACGCCGACCCGACCCGGCTGGCTCAAGTGTTGGGCAATCTCCTCAATAACGCCTGTAAGTACACCTACAAGGACGGCAAGATGTGCCTCACCGTCGAGCGTGAGGGCAACCAAGCGGTGATCCGATTGCGGGACAACGGCATCGGCATCGCCGCCGACCAGCTTCCCCGCATCTTCGAAATGTTCGTGCAAATCGATACTTCGCTGGAGCGTTCGGTCAGCGGGTTGGGTATCGGCCTGATGCTCGTGAAAAGCCTGGTGGAGATGCACGACGGCACGGTGGAAGCCCACAGTGCTGGTGTCGGGCAGGGCAGTGAGTTTGTGGTGCGTCTGCCGATCATGGTTCAACCGCCCGAATCGCCGCCGCCTGCGCCGACCGTCAGCAAACCGGTGACCACGATCACCCGCCGCATCCTCGTGGTCGATGACAACCAGGACTCGGCCACGTCGCTGGCGGCGTTGTTGGATCTGACCGGCCACAAGACGCACATCGCCTACGACGGCCTCGAAGCGGTCGAGGCGGCGGCGACGTTCCTGCCCGACGTGGTGTTGCTCGACATCGGTCTGCCAAAGTTGAACGGCTATGATGCCTGCCGCAAAATACGAGAGCAGCCGTCGGGAAAGGGCATAGTATTGATTGCCCTGACCGGATGGGGACAGGATGAGGACCGCTGTAAGTCCCAAGCGGCCGGGTTCGACGCCCACTTGGTCAAACCGGTGGACTACGACACCCTCACGAAGCTTCTGGCCGAGTTACGACCGACCCGGGCCTAAGCTTGGCGACTGCCCCAAGATCATCGCTGTAGCTGCCAGTGCGATGGACAAGAACCGCAAGGACTTTCGCCGCCTGGTGTCAAGTTTTATTGATGTAAAACTTGACACGCTGACGCATAAACTACGGTATTAAAACAAAAAAACGCTGAATCGCAACCATCAATCAGGGTTCGACTTACCGGCAGCGATCTGCCGCTGCAACCCGGCTTCCCAGCCCCGGATGCCGGTCAGAAAAAGTTCAATAGCTGTCTTGTTGTCCCGACTTCGAAATCACGACAGCTCGCCGCGATCATTCGCAGCGGGCTGTTTGTCTATACGCCGCAATGACTTGCGACTTTAGCGTGGTGTTAGGCTTGAAGTTCAATCAGGCGTGTGGACTGGAGGACTCAGAGGCGTCAATGGTCGCAACTCTTTCTCAGTGATAGCTTTACCGAGTTCAAATCCCGTTAGCCACATCGGCTCGGCAGACAATTCAAGGGAGATTCTCGACGAAAAATGCTACGGGAGTTCGAGAGAAGGCGCAGTTCATCTATGCCTCAGCGCTGTCCAATATCTTTGCGGTTGAACCCTTACGGAACTGGAGTAGCGTCAAACCGCCGCCCCAAACAATGCACCGACTCCCGCCGTCAGCCCCATTGCGAGTGCTCCCCAGAAAGTGACTCGGACTGCGGCCTTAACAACGGGGGCTCCCCCTGCGTGCGCTCCAAACCCGCCAAGTAACGCGAGGAACAAAATTGACGTGAGGATAACGACGGGAATCAATGCTGCGGGCGGTGTGAGCAGCGCGGTGAGCAGCGGCATCGCAGCACCAATGGCGAACGTTCCGGCAGAAGCGGAAGCCGCCTGAACGGGACGGGCGGTCGTCAAGGCCGAGATGCCGAGTTCGTCACGGGCGTGGGCTGCGAGTGCGTCGTGAGCCATCAGTTGATCGGCCACCTGTCGGGCCAATGTCGGTTCGACGCCACGGCTCGCGTAGATTGCGGCCAGTTCGTTACGCTCCGACTCGTCGTCTGCCACCAGTTCTTTCCGCTCACGGTCCAGATCGGCATTTTCTGTGTCGGACTGGGAGCTGACGGAGACGTATTCGCCCGCAGCCATCGACATTGCACCGGCGACAAGGCCCGCCACCCCGGCAACCAGAATGTCGCTGGCTGTGGAATGTGCTGCCGCCACGCCGACCACCAGGCTCGCCGTGGACACGATGCCGTCATTGGCTCCCAGGACGGCAGCGCGCAACCAACCAATCCGATCCGTGCGGTGTCGCTCTCGGTGTTGCACGAACATACTGAAATTCTCCTCTGGACAATTCTCGCAGATTTCGGTGAAGCGACCAAGTCGCATCAAGTGCATCTTCCGCGAGATGGTGAATGTGATTCTGAAGGAGATCGATATTGATCCCAGTCCCCAGTGTGAGAAAGGGATGTGGAATGAATACCTCAAGATGCACGCCGATACATGCACCTGGAATCCCGGCGCTGCTGGACATCCTCCCCATATGGACTTCACAGTTCGCATTCGTGGCGGGCAGCGCTATCGAGATTCAGTCAGCCAATGCCGAACCAATAACGCTGCAAGGTATGCATCGGACCGAGAACTTGGTATCCTTAAGTTCGCGGGAAATGGTCTCAGCATGACGGCTTGCCGCAGGAACTGATCAAATTCACCGGACGACTATGTAAAGAGCAAGCTGGCTGTGCCAGAGGGCTTGTTATCGAGTAAGCCGACGTGATGGAACGCCTCAGGGTGTTTCGCCACGTCGGCTTTTTTATTTCCGGTCGCACCCGTGTGTCATCTCGAATTGAAGGAGCATTGGCCCCTTCTGGAACAGGAAGATTTGTGACAACGAATCCGACACCGATCAAACAAACTGCTGATGGGCGTTCGAGTCGAGAGCGTGGTTCTCCGTCAGCGGCGGAAGCACACGCTGCCGTTGGCCGGGCGTTCGAGCGGTTGCAGGCTGATGGCGAGCGGGTCTGGGTCGTCGGAGGTGACTCGCAGACTCGCGCAGTACGGCCCCAATTCGTTGTCGCAGGCGCGGCGTTCGGCGTTGAGCATCTTGCTGGCGCACAGTTCCGCAGCGATCGTCGCTTTGCTCGTCGCGGCCACGGTGATCGCGGTGGCCATGGGCGATCACATCAAGCGGTGCGATTGTGGTGGTCATCGTCCTCAACGCGGCCATCGGCTCTTCACCGAATGGAAGGCAGCAGGCGTTGTCCGCTCTGCAAAAACAGGCGGTGCCAGTCGCGCATGGTTCGGGACGGCCTGGGCGAGATCCCGGCAGCCGTCTGGTGCCGGGCGATGTGGTGGTTCTCGCCGCCGGGGCTGAGTGCCCGCCGATGGCCGGATCGTCGAGCGCGCTGCAAATTGAAGCGGCACTGACGGGCGAATCGCTCGCATCACCAAAACATCCGATGTGCTGGACGACAAAGACGCGTCGCTCGGCGATCGGCTCAACATGGCTTTCTGAACGACCATCACGGACGGACGCGAAGGTGCTGGTGACGGCGACCGGCGCCAAACCGAGGTGGGCAAGATTGGCAGCCTGATCGATGAAGCGGTCACGCGCGCCACGCCGCTGGAACAAAAGCTGGCTCGGCTCGGTCGCGTGCTCATTGTGGTTGTGTTGGTGTTGTGCGCCGTCATCGTCGGGGCTGGCTGGCTGCGTGGCACCACTGACTTCTGGCACATGCTGGAGATCGGCCTCTCCCTGGCCATTGCCGCCGTCCCCGAAGGGTTGCCCGCTGTGACCACGATGACATTGGCGCTGGGGATGCAGCGCATGGCTCGAATGCGTGCACTCGTCCGCCGACTACCCGCTGTCGAGACTCTGGGTTCCACGACCGTCATTTGCACCGATAAGACCGGGACGCTGACTAAGAATGAGATGACCGCGTGCGTCTTCATACTGGACCAATGCCGCGTCGAAGTGACCGGCACAGGGTATGAGCCAGTCGGCAAGTTTCAGGTTGGCGATCAGCAATTGGAGCCGCTCACTGACGAACGACTCGCTCTAGCGCTTCGCATCGGAGCCCTCTGCAACGATGCCAAAGTCGATCGCAAAGACGGCGTTGACACGGTGCTGGGCGATCCGACCGAAGCGGCTTTGATCGTCGTGACCGAGAAGGCCGGGATGAAACTTGCCGCGACTTCCGACGAGTTTTCACGCCTCAGCGAAGTGCCGTTCGACAGCGTCAGCAAGCGGATGGTCACTGTCCATCGAACTCCGCAAGGTGGGACGATCGCGTTCGTGAAAGGCTCGCCGGGGACGATGCTCGCGGCCAGCACGGCTCTGGTTCGGGCCGCCGGAGTCACGCCGCTCACGCCGGAAGAACGCAAACTCTGGGAGCAGACGAACGAGGAGTTGGCTGGCGCCGCGCTGCGCGTGCTCGGTTTGGCCTATCGCGACTTGTCAGAGGGTTACACCGACGAGGATCTCGCGCGGGAGCTGACGTTCGTGGGGCTGGTCGGCATGATTGACCCGCTGCGCGACGAAGCGGAGGAGTACGCCCACGCCATGCGCGCGGCCGGT
>JBBJME010000423.1:0-4469 GCA_037719765.1 Planctomycetaceae bacterium | reverse complement strand
AAAATGGCCAGCCAGTAAGTGCGTCCCAAAAGCAAGTGCCAGGAGGCATCCGGCGGATCGATCGGGACGGCTGATGAATCGTTCCGTCAGCCACAGACAACACGGAAACCAGACACCACCGATGATGCTCCATTCCAGCGACAGCCGCGCCGGAAACCAGCCGTAGACAAACACCATGGCGGCCAATAATGCCGACGCATGACTCAACGACTGACTGCGACAGAATCGCCATGCGAACACAAACGCCAGCGTGTAGTGCAACAGGATGCTCACGTTGTAAGCCCTGTTGACGGCGAACAATCGATACAGCAACTGATTTGTCGGATAGAAAATTCCCGCCTGGCTTTCCGCATGAAGTGGATAGCCCAGTCCAGTCCGATCGTGCCACAGAGGCAATTCACCGTGAGCGAATCCTTCCGCCATCACCTGCTTCTGAGGATAGAAATACGGATACGTATCACCACCTACGATTCCGCCGCCCGTCAGCAGTTCGTGCCAGATTCCCAGCGACAATGCGCAGCCGATTACAATGGCGATCAACCAGTCAAGCTTGCTGACAGAACGCGGTAAAGTAACGTGTCGCCGGGCCACAATGTGACTCATGTCACATCGGCATCAAAGACGCGAACCTTATCCCAGGATTCCTTATGTTCCGCAATGAACTTCATATGGTCTTCAATTGTCTGATACGCATCATGGGCAGCACGGGAATCAAACACGATATTCAGGCAGACGTCGAAGGCGTGGTCGTTGACCGGTCGAGCGTACTCCTTTGCCAGGGTGCCAGCCGCAAAGAAATGCACACCGGCATGATTCTTCAGATACTGATGGCAGGCATCCACAAGTGCCTGCACATTGGCTGGCGAAGAATCCTTTAATTTGAAGAACACCACATGAGACAGTTTCTGACCAGTTGTCACGGGAAGCCTTTTCAAAGTGCCATAGTTTTGAACATTCGGACAGACATCAACACAATCCGCCGCGAGCCCTCAAGTATGACGACTATGGATTTGTCAGCGTCAATGTGCCTTCAACGGGATTCCCGCCTTTGCGGAGGATCTGGCACTTCATTGGAGCGGAATTGCTGATTCGGGCATCCCGCAGGATATAGCTGATGTTTGTGGGACCAAGCGTTTCAAAACCGTCAAGCCCCAGCAGGATGTCGCCTTCGTTCACAAACCGGGAAGCAACGCTGCCGGAACGCACTGAGACAACTCTCAATCCGCCGTTGTATCGCACGGGCTTGTTAGCTCCGGGCCAGGCTTTGCTGGCAATCTCAATCCGGTCAGCTTCGTTGAGGCTTTCGAGACGCAGCCCGAGCAGATCCCAGGCACGATTCATCACACCCTGTTCTGCGTCTGAAACGACATTCATCGTGATTCGAGGGGCTTCCGTTGTCTTCTGGTCGGTTGCGACGTTCACATCCAGGTGTTGTGAAATCGCTGCGACGGGTATTCCGGTCGGCTTGCCAACGCCGACAGTCAGCTGAAGAGTCTGGTCTCGTCCGTCGCGGACGACGATCACATCGACGACTTTGCCGCGCGGAAGGTCGAGCAGTGATCTTTCCAGATCTGTGCCGTCCAGCACGGTAATCCCTCGAATGGAACGAATCACGTCCCCAATCCTGATACCGCACAGATCCGCAGCACTTTCAACAGTGACCTGCTCGACCAGTAACTTCTTTTCTTCTGCTGACTTGATGTCCCTGGTGCTTAGCCCGTGCGGAATTCCGTTCAATCGTTCGACACTCATCAATCGGGCGATGGTACGACGAGCGTCATCAATCGGAATTGCAAAGCCAATTCGCTGAGCACCGGAGCGAATAGCGACATTGATTCCGATGACTTCACCGTTCAGGTTGATCAATGGGCCACCACTGTTGCCTGGATTGATGCTGGCATCTGTCTGAATGAGATTTTCGTAAGACTGAGTTTCGTCCACTTCCACATCACGATGAAGCTGACTCACGATGCCAGAAGTCACGGTGTGCTCGTACCCGAACGCATTTCCCACCGCGTACACAGTTTCAGCCAGCATCAGATCTGACGATGTGCCCATATTCATCACGGTCAACTGTTCAGTGGCATTGATCCGGATAATCGCAAGATCGTGTTTTCGGTCGTACGATACCGGACGCCCTTCGTAGCTGGACCCGCCTTCCAGAGTCACCGTAATCACGTCCACGTCCTGAATGACATGGTAATTCGTGACAATGTAGCCCCGTTCATCAATCACGATTCCGGTTCCCATTCCGGTCACCTTCCGTGATTTCGATGAAAAAAATTTTGAATCTTTTTCTTCAGCGGACATCCGCTCCGTGTGGATGTTGACCACAGACTTTCGCGAGTGCTGAACCGCCCGAACCAGCGGCGTATCTCGAGCATCGCCTGCTTTCAGGCTGCTGAGATGCGCCATGCTGGTCCAGAGAGCGGCCACCAGCAAGATGCGTCGGATCACCAATTTAAACATTCAGAACCTGCACGATCTTGCGAAACAGAAGATGCTGTTGGTCCGCTTCTTCCCGAAAGCCGTTTCCCGGGATTCTCAATCGTGCATCGACTTCACAGGTTTTGGTGCTTGAACTCGGCGAAAGAACAACTCAAACTTTACCTCTGTTCAACCTGCGTGAATCTGGGCAAACTCTACCTTTGAGAAAATCCAGGTTGCTGCAGGATCGCGAATTCTTATAACTTGCCTTATCTCATCGTAAAACGTGCCGGAAACACTGTTTCCCCCACATATTCAGTGACCGATTCGCTTTGATCACCAAGCTGGCTGCTGGTTTTCCGCCATCCGAACCAGCGCACACCTGACATCTGTACTCATAAAACAGAAATCCAAAACCACGGCCTCAGTCTCGGAACCAGAACATGAACAAAGAAACGCCCACGACAAGAGTCCTTCGGGAGAGCCGCGAACTGATTAGAGCACAGAAATATGCCGAAGCCTGTCAGCAGTTGCAAAAACTGCTGGAAGAGGATCCGAAAGAAGAAGATGCCCTGGAGCTGCTGGGGATGACAAATTTCTTCCAGCAGAAACTCCAGCCAGCCCGCGAATGCTTTGAACGGTTGACTCAGCTGAATCCTGCCCATACCAAAGCATGGGTGAATCTTGGTGCAATCCTCAACCGAATGGGAGAATACAAGAAAGCAACCGACGTTTTGCGTCGGGCTCTGCAGCGTGATCGAAAATGCGCCGAGGCGTATTACAACATGGGAATCGCTCATCGCGCGATGCAGATGAACACGATGGCAATCTCGGCCTACAAGGAAGCAATCAAACTGGCCCCGAATATGGTGGATGCCAACATTAATCTTGGCAACATCTACATGGACATGAAAAATGTGGGCCTTGCATTGCAGTGCTTTCAGTCCGCCCTGCGGCATGAGCCAGGGTCGGCCAAAGCCAAAAGATGTCTGGAAACCGCACAATCAACTCAGAAAACCTCAAGAAAAGAGGCGTCCCCGTTCGGTCGCCTAGTGGATGTCGCGGATCTGGATCGCCAGCAACAAGTCACTGAATCACGCATCCTGGACGCGGCAATCCGACTCGCAGAACGAGAAACCATTCAGAAACACACGAAGATCGTCAGGTCAACTGCCAGAGAAATGATTGCGACGCTTGAAAGCACCCTGCCCCATCAACTCCACCGCCTCAAGATCGCCATTCTGCATGTCGAAGAACATCTGGATGCCACGGACTTGCTGCAGAAACTGGAAACCAGCATCGAGGAACTCAATCGCCAGCAAGACATCCTTTTGCTCGCCAGTGATCAGATCCAGGAATGCATGCAAACTTCGTAGCAGGAAGCGATATGCAGATTCGATCCCACTTTGCCAGGGAAAATCAGCCTCAAGTACTCTCGGTAGGAATCGCATGCCAAAAACGCCGGCTGCGAGCGCATAAAAAAAGCCGAACTCGTGAGAGTTCGGCTTTCATTATGGAAGATCCCGGCAGAACCTACTTTCGCGCTTGTGGGCACTATCATTGGCCTTGCGAGCTTAACGTTCGTGTTCGGAATGGGAACGGGTGTTTCCTCACAAGTGAGTTACCGGGAAACCACAGGAGGGACAACAGAGTCGCCCGTTCCTGTGTATGATGAAGTCTAAGTCAAATTCTGACCGTTAATCAAAGTGGCCAAGCATTCCTCCATTAGTACTGGTCAGCTCAAACGCTTTCGCGCCTTACACCACCAGCCTATCAACCTCGTAGTCTTCAAGGGGAGTTCAGAACCGAAGTTCAACGAAACCTTATCTTGGGGATGGCTTCACGCTTATATGCTTTCAGCGTTTATCACAACCGTACATAGCTACCCTGCGATGCCACTGGCGTGACAACAGGAACACCAGAGGTACGTCCCTCCAAATCCTCTCGTACTAAGGAGAATACCCCTCAAGTTTCGTACGCCCACAGCAGATAGGGACCAACCTGTCTCACGACGGTTTAAACCCAGCTCACGTACCACTTTA
>JBBJME010000422.1:0-4472 GCA_037719765.1 Planctomycetaceae bacterium | reverse complement strand
TCCTGCTGGCGGCGTGTGTCCATGAGGCACGCGTGGCCATCCAGTTCCAGAATCAAATGTCTGGCACACGGCGACATTCTCAACAGCCAACGCTGCCACGCAGCATTGCGCGGGCTGCCTGAGAGTTGGTCTTGTCATAAAACGGCAAATTAGCGAAAACTATCCTGCCTTTCAGAAATTGGTTAATGCCGCTTCTTCACAGAAGATGACCCGGAAAGGTCAACTCAGCACCGAAGGAAAAACTGATGTCACTCTTACAGGCCCCACCCGCCAAGCTGCCTCCGAATGAGGTGCTCGGTTCCATACTGAAAACACGCAGCGTCGTCCATGCAGACGGTATGTCCTCGCAGCTTCACTCTGAGACATCCGGCGAAGAATGCAGTGCGATGTATCAGTTCCTGAAAGAGAATCCTCCTGAGTTCGTCATCGAAATCGGGATGGCATACGGCATTTCTTCGCTGGCCATCCTGACCGCGCTGGAAGAAAACAATCGCGGAAAGCTCATTTCTGTTGATCCTTATCCGCCAGGCTTTGACCATGTGCGGCAATCGGCATTGCTGGCAATCGACAATGCCGGACTTTCGCATCGACACACTCACGTGCATGCGGAGAGTGAATTGGCCTTGCCGCGGCTCATCAACGATGGTGTCCGTCCCGATTTTGTCTATATCGATGGGCATCATGGTTTTGACCACGCCTTTGTCGACTTTTTCTTCGCAGACAAGATGCTCCCGGTCGGCGGGACGATTGCCTTCGACGATTCTCAATGGCGATCCGTCCATCGCGTCATCCGGTATTTGTTGAAGCACCGTCATTATGAGGAATTGAATGTCGGTTTGCAGAAAAGTTTTGCATCGGCAAATCTGATCAACAACGCCTACAAGCGTATTCAGAATCGCTTTGGCCCCAGCCGCTATTTCCGCAAGACTGACGATTGGAAACCGCCTTCAAGCTTTTATCGCAACTTCTAGTTGGACAGCGCCAGTTTTGGCGGAAACCGAGCGTTTTTGCAACCCGAAGCGTGAGCGAGGGATTGTACCTAACTCGTTCCCTCGCATACGCTTCGGGCTACTATTTCGGCTTGGAAAAGGGGTCAGGAACCAATAGCCAAATGGCCCAAAGGTGCTCCGCACTATTGGTTCCTGACCCTTTTTTAATAAAGCCCACCAGGCTGCAGGAATCACACTCGACTCAGAGAGTCAAGCTACAGGAATTTCATCGTCCATGCCGACCAATAATCGATATCAGATGCCCGACTTGTCGGTCCAGCTCACAGATGAGCTCATCATGCAGCATATCGAACGCGGCAGTCGCGTGATTGACCTTGGCTGCGGCGATGGTCGGCTGATGCAGCGTCTGCAGGATGAGTTGGGCTGCACGGCCATGGGCGTCGAAGTCGAACACGTCAACATCGTGTCGGTGATTGAACGCGGTCTTCCGGCGATTGAAGCGGACCTCAACGAAGGGCTGGTCGATGTCCCGAATGATAGTTTCGACTACGCTGTCCTCAGCCAGACCTTGCAGCAAGTCCGTCATCCCAAGAAACTCCTGCTGGAAATGCTGCGTGTCGCGCATCGTGCGCTGATTGTCGTACCGAATTTCGGGCATTGGCGCGTGCGACTTGAGGTGTTGCGGCGCGGCAGGACGCCGATTACGCACGCCCTGCCCTACGAATGGTATGAGACGCCGAATGTCCACTTTATGTCAATGAAGGACTTTCGCGACCTGATGGACGGAATCGGTCTGCGGATTGTGAAAGAGAGCCCCATTATTCGCGGACACGCCGTCGATCGCCTGATGGGAGCCAATTTGCGGGCGGATAGTGCATTCTATCTGCTGGAACGCGATCCGGGACGCACCACTGGAAAACCGGCAGAGATTGCCGTTCGCCCATCCTGACGACGTCATTCGGAGGATTATGCAGAGTTCTGCGGCGGAATCATTCCGGATTCACGCGTGTCAAGAGCAACTCATCTTGACCCTCAGGCTGCACCAGCGATACCGTTCCCCGGATAACGCCGGAGATTTCGCGCGCCATGGACGGTTTGCGACTTCGGAATGGAACGCCTTCACCGGGCGGGCTCACTGCATGGATGTTCGTTGTGCCACTTTGCTGATTCTGCTGCCAGCTGCCGGGCAGCCGTTGCACTGAGGAGGCGTGGACGAGCCTGCAGGCGAAACTCGGCCAGCTCACAGTTGCTTGTGCTGGTGGACAGTCAGATCATTTCCGGTCACGTCACGCCTCGGCCCGATGGTTACGATATTCAGGTGCCTTCCGGGCGGATGTTTATCAATTCTGATCGAGTGCGGTTTGCAGCGGCAAGTCTGCCTGATGCTTACGACCGCATGCGTGATTCGATTCAGAACTCACGCCGGCCAACCACCTGGAACTTGCACGTTGGTGTCTGGGCAACAACTTGTTTACGCAGGCGCGCCGCGAAGTTCTTGATGCACTTCATCTGGACCCAAATCGCGACGACGCGAAGCGTATGCTTCGGGCGCTGGAACAGGGCGGAGAGCAGTCCAGGGCGGCAATCGCCGGCACAGGACTGACCGAGTATCCATCGCAAACGGAAATTCAGCGGCCGACGATGGAAACGCGATCGCTGGCCGGACTCAATCGAACTGTCGCACATGCATTTGTGCGTGACATACAGCCGTTGTTGATGAACAAATGCGCAACCTCGGGCTGTCATGGGACGGGCGCGAAGTCACAATTTCAGATCGTCTCGACGCTTCGCGGTTCAACTCCCGCGATTGCGGAACGTAACCTGGCCGCCGTATTGAAGCAAATGGACTTTTCGAATCCACCGACAAGTCCGCTCCTGAAAATCGGCGAGCAGGCGCATGGCAATATGTCCTCCAGTGCCTTTCAGGGACGATCCGGAGCGATGCAGCTCAGCGTGTTGCAGAACTGGGTCCGGCAGGCATCTCACGATATTGCCCCGGATGCGTTGGTGGAGGCAGCGGAGCAGGGCGGGGCAGAATCTGCGTCTGCTCATCCCGGAATACGCCAGGTTGCCGCTGCGAATGAATCACGAGGCAAAGTGCGTACATTGAGAGCGCCGGAAGACGCTCCTGGAAATCCCCATGCGAGACAACTGACAACAGACGACACCGACGGACGATTTCTTCAGGCCGCAAAGTACGCCAATCGCCGGGATGCGTTCTCACCTGATGAATTTAACCGCCGCTATCACGGCAACGCTGCAGGAAACTCAGCCGTATCATCGGAACAGACTCAGTCGACAGACACTGAAAACACTGACGCTCAGGTTCCCTGAGCAGATTTGAAGTAACGCTTTGGAAAACAGGTCAGAATCCAGTCGTGCGACGAACTCTTCGGGCCATTTGGCGATGGGTTCCTGACCCTTTTATAAAGCCGTTTCGAAAGGAAACAGGAAATGGCCAGTAAGTTCATCATACTTTCAGTCACGGCATCGCTGCTCTTTGGAGCAGGCTGTTCGAAGAATCGCGGCTGGCTTTCGCGCAACGACTATGCGGAAATGCAGGATCCGTTCATGGAACCTGACAGTGCCGTTGCGAAGTCTGGCGACCCGGCATCGAAAGCCGCAGGACGTGCCAGCCTGGGCGATTCCGATCCGGCACTGGCTGAAGGCCGGGCTCGCGTGCCTGGCCCCCGCATGGCTTCGGCGGGAACGACCGGACCGAAACCAATTCGCCCGGCAGGTGCGTCGGCCGACATGACAGAAAATGGCCGACGGGTTTCGCCCGCAGCCTATCCCGAGGAGTTCGCTGACGGCGCTTTGACAGCTGATGGAACAAGCAATCAGAAAACGGCTGGTGTGACGTCGTACTCCGGCCCGGCCCTTTCGGACTTTCTGCAGAAGAAAAACGCCGCTGCCCGCGCAGCTGCATCCACAGCGGAACAACTTCCGGAACGGACCGTGTCCTCTGCCAGCGCCACCACAAAGGGTTCTCTGAATCCTGCGGCGACTCGTGCTGCCCTTCCCGCGATCAGTCCGGAAGCCGAAAGTTTCAGCAACTTCCTGACAGACAAATCAGAGAGCGTTGCAAACACAGCTCAATTGGCAAATCAGCAGGTTCTGGATGTCACCACCGACGCAAATGAATTTGTGTCGTGGGCAGAACAGCAGAAGGCGGCCAATCTCAGTTCGGCAAACGCAGCAAGATCAGCAGTCTCCAATGCACCCGCGCAGGCGAAAGAAACGGCGGCTGCTGCTTTCCAGCAGACGCGTCAGGCAAGTCGGGAAATGGCCGATTCAATGCTGGCACCGGAATTCGATGATGCTGGCGGCGATGCGGCCGTGCCTTTAATCAATCGACCTGTTTTTCCATCTGTTGCACCGGCGTTGTCAAAAGCAAAAGCGCCAGCAGCAAACAATCCTGCAACAGACGAAAATCCATTCGCCGATTCGTTTGAAGAATTTCACTCAGGCGGTTCGACGGCCAGTGAGAGTACCTCGCAAAAGCCCGCAGCGACATCGGCT
>JBBJME010000421.1:0-4507 GCA_037719765.1 Planctomycetaceae bacterium | reverse complement strand
TGTCCAGATTCAGCACCGCCACCGACGCGCCCCCTGGACGATCCTGTTTACGCCCCAGTGCCATCTGAGCAATATTCACGTTGTGCTCACCGAAGACTGTGCCGATGAAACCGATCAGCCCCGGCACGTCCCGGTGCCGGTAGATCAGCAGCAAACCGTCGAGGTAGGCTTCGAAGTGATACTCGTTCAGACGGACCAGACGCAGGAACTGATTTCCAAAGATTGTCCCGGACGCTTCGAACGTCCCCTGATCCGTTGTCAGAACCACAGATACCATGGATGCAAAGTTTTCACAGTCGCCACTTGCCGATTCAAGAATATGAATCCCGCGGGCCTGAGCGACGGATGTGGCATTGATGATGTTGACACTTTCGTCGAGAGCGGCCTCCAGCAGTCCGGCCGTCATCGCATTTGTCAGCAGGCGTGTTTTCTTGTGGGCTGCCTCGCCGCGGTAAATGATTTCTGCGCCTTTCAGACTCTGGCCCTTGATCATCTGCGCAGAAAGCAGCCCAAGTCGATAAGAGAGATTCAGATAGTTCTTCAGCTCACCCATTTCTGAGGCTGAAACCGGCGCCATGTTAACGGCACAACGAATCTCGCTGCGTTTCAGATACGCGACGACGAGTTCCGCGGCTTCGATGGCGACCATTTCCTGAGCTTCTTCCGTGGACGCTCCCAAATGCGGCGTGGCCAGCACTTGAGGCAGGTCGATCAGACGGCGATCCTTTGGTGGTTCATCCACGAACACGTCCAGAGCCGCGCCGGCAACATGACCGGATTCGATCGCATCTGCCAGATCTTTCTCATCCACAATGCCGCCGCGGGCACAGTTGATGATGCGAACACCCTTCTTCATCTTCGCCATGCGAGCCGCGTTGATAATACCACGCGTCTCATCCGTCAGCGGCGTATGTACGGTAAGATAATCGCACTTCCCGACGATGTCATCGACGTCGCGATACAGCGCGATGCCATACTCTTTGGCTTTTTCCTCCGAGAAGAACGGGTCATATCCAACAACCGTCATTTCAAACGCCACCGCGCGCTGGGCGACGCTCAACCCAATTCGCCCAAGACCGACAACCGCCAGCGTTTTGCCGGCCAACTGAGTGCCTTGAAATGATTTTCGGTCCCATTTTCCAGACTTCATGCTGGCGTGAGCCGGGCCGATATTGCGGGACAACGCCAGCATCATGGCAAACGTATGCTCCGCCGTGCTGATCGTATTGCCGGTTGGCGTGTTCATCACCAGGACACCAGCACGCGTCGCTGCTTCCAGATTGATGTTGTCGACACCCACACCGGCGCGAGCAATACATTTCAGTCGCTCCTGGCCGTCCAGAATCTCTGCAGTCAGCGTCGTACCGCTGCGAATGATAATACCGTCCGCTGTCTTCAGCTCTTCGCGCACCTGTGCAGGCGTCAGACCGCTTTTGATGACGACTTCGATACCTTCGGTTTGTTCCAGAATCTTCAGGCCAGCCTTGGACAGGCTGTCGGTAATCAGCACTCGATACACGGTGGGGGGCACTTTGCAGTTTGAACCAGAAACGGAAGCGACAAATCGTTGCTTTCAGACAAAGCAACTCTCCGCAGTTGCTCGCGGTTTTTAATCGGAAACGAGTCTAATCACAAGACGCGGAGTTTGTTGATCGAGTTCACTCCGTGTTTTGAGCGGTCTCAATTTCGGGGTTCGTCCGGCAGTTCACCATTCCAGCCAATCGAGGGCTGCCTGAATGGGATGCCAGGTAGAAGGCAGAATTTAAGGATTTGCTCATGCCAATCGCAGTTACGTCTCACAATTGCTGCACACGCGCATCTTATAAACACGAGTGCTTACAAATAAGGCATATGTTGGCATTCCTGATATCGCAACGGTGCACACATAACTGAACAGATTGATGTAAACACAATGATATCAATTACTTGCATACAAATAATTATTATCACCTGCACATTCGGGCACGTCGTTTGCAAAACGCTTTGGCAGGTAATTTCGTTTGCAGGGTTGCGAACGATGCGGGATTGAAGGCGCAACTTCGGGACGATGACTTAAGCAACAAGGCTTGTGCATCACCTGATGGGTTCAACGTCCGATTCTGGCGGAATGACGTGCCTTTTCTTTCGGCAATTCTGCTGCGAACGCCTACACGAACCACACGGACGATGTGGAAACTGTGAGTTTCTGCACGTTATACGCAACGATTCAAGTCTGAGAGCAAGCGAGGAGATGGCGATGATTGGCAGTTTTTGGTTCCGGTTTCGGCCAGCAATATCAATGGCCACGTTCGGGATCTGTTTCCTGGTTGCCGCCTCTGGGGCAACTTATGGCCAGGATCCTCCGGCAGCAGATGCGGCTGCACCGGCGACTGAAGAGGTCGTGACGACTGAGGAAGTTGTGGCGACAGAGGCCGTCGCTGCTCCCGCCCCATTGACTGCCGACGAGGTGATGGGGAAGCTTTCCGTTGGGATCGACACAATTTGGGTCATGGTCTGCGGAATGTTGGTGTTCTTCATGAATCTCGGATTCGGCTGCGTTGAGTCGGGATTCTGTCGGGCGAAGAACTGCGTGAATATCTTGTCAAAAAACTTCGTGGTGTTTGCCGTTTGTACGATCGGTTTCTGGATGGTGGGTTGGGATCTGATGTTCGGAGCTGGCGACGGCGAGTTCATCGGCAAGTCAGGATCGTTCATGGTTCAGGGTGCAGATAACAGTCCGAAGCAGGCGACTGCGGGCTATGAAGGGGTTTATGGCGCAATTTCATGGACGACGGTCCCGCTGTGGTGCAAATTCTTTTTCCAGCTGGTATTCGCAGCAACTGCCGCAACGATCGTCTCTGGTGCCGTAGCGGAACGCATTAAGTATCACGCCTTCATCATCTTTTGCTTCGTCATGGCGGTTGCAATTTACCCAGTCACCGGCCATTGGATTTGGGGCTCTGGCTACCTTGCTGCAAAGTGGAATTTCTGGGACTTCGCAGGTTCAACTGTCGTGCACTCAGTGGGCGGTTGGGCAGCTCTGACGGGTGCCATCATCCTCGGGCCACGAATCGGCAAATTTACGGCGGATGGTAAGATCCACGGTATTCCAGGGCACAATATGACGGCAGCGTTTATTGGCTGTCTGGTACTCTGGTTCGGCTGGTATGGATTCAATCCCGGCAGCACGATGAGCATCGCTGCGGATGGCGGAGCTGGAGCGGCGTTGTCCGCAGTGAATACGACTTTGGCGGGCGCTTTTGCAACCATGACTGCGACGGCCACAGCCTGGCTTATTCTCGGCAAACCAGATATTGGCATGACGCTGAACGGTTGCCTTGCTGGTCTGGTCGCGATTACAGCTCCCGCTTACTTCACGAGCCCAATGTGTTCGGCAATCATTGGTGCGATCTCAGGTGTGACAGTCGTCTTGTCCGTGCTGATGGTGGACCGTCTTCGCATCGACGACCCCGTTGGTGCAATTTCTGTGCACCTGGTGCATGGTGTTTTCGGGACCCTCTGCGTGGGACTCTTCAGCATTGCAGACCTTTCTACAACACCAATTACCGGTGGCCCGAAGGCCGGATTATTCTTCGGTGGCGGTAGGGAGCAGTTGATTGCTCAGCTGGTCGGTATCGGCATGGTGGGTGCGTATGTCGTCGTGGTCTCCGGGCTGACATGGCTGATTCTCAAGTACACCATTGGTATCCGAGTCTCTCGGGAAGAAGAACTGGAAGGACTGGATGCAGGCGAACACGGCAATGAAGCCTACCACGGCTTTGTGATGCAGACTGAGGGACACTAAAGTGTACCTCTGACGCAGACCCGATAAATTCCAGATTTTAACGCGGGGCACTCCTGACATGGGTGCCCCGCTTTTCGTTGTGGCCCTGACAGCGAGCCGAAATTTCGTCCAGGGGTGACCAACTTTCGTCGTTTTGACTGGCGAACCCACGATTGACAATCGAGCAGCACTCAATTCCCTGCCGTCTTGAAATGGTCGCCATTCACATTCGGCAGAACGCGATTAAAACCTTAGAATTTCGCAGTCAACTCTTTGTCTACCGCTTCCGTGATTCGACGGAAAGGCCAGTTGGATGCGATGTTTTTGTTCGGCCGAACTTCAGACCAGAAGATTCCCGTGGGGTGAGCTTCCAGCTTGCCATGCGAGCGGATATCCGACGGTTACAGCGTACGCCACAGCAGGACTCTGCCTGCTGCTTGCAGGGATCGTCCTGGCAGGACCGATCACGGCGGATGAACTCACTACGCAGGATTTTGATCGTCACATCGCACCGCTGATTGCGCAGCGGTGTTTAACGTGTCACAGTGGCGACGAACCGAAAGGAAAGCTTGATCTGTCCTCCCGCGAAAAAGCCATGGTCGGAGGAGAATCAGGGATCGCGATTGTGCCAGGGAAGCCTGAACAAAGTTTGCTGTGGGAGAATATCGATGCGGACCAGATGCCGCCAAAGAAGCCGCTGTCCGCCATAGAGAAGGCTCGTCTCAAAACATGGATTGCAGGTGG
>JBBJME010000162.1:0-16079 GCA_037719765.1 Planctomycetaceae bacterium | reverse complement strand
ACACACAGTCGGCAATTGCGCGCACCCAGCCGACGTAACTGCATTGGTCGCGAAGCGAGTTTCATTCACCTGGAACGTGTAACCCGGCTGCACAAAGCGATAGATCAATGCGACTCGCCTGCCAGTTGAGACCTCGGGTGCATCGACCAGTCCCGCATCGGCCACGAACAGTCCCGGAATCAATCGCACTTCCGGACCAACCGACAACTGCTGCTCAGGCGATGCTTCAAACACCAGCACGCCATGCTGCCGGACCGCGTCCTGCACTTGCACGATCGGTGCCGGAATCGGAGCCGCATCAGTACGCCGTTGCTGTACGAACGCATGCAGTGACAGCGAACCGGCAAAGCGATGATCCAGCTTCAGCGTAAACGGACGCAAACCGTCGGCCGGTGTTCCGGCTGATTGTTCAATGATGGTTACCTGCCGAATTGCCCGAGTCTGCTGGATTCCCGGTACCGGTCCCACACTGCGCACAGTAAATCGCACATCGGGACCCAGAGATTCCGAAAGCCGAATCGTCAGCGAGCGAATCGTTCCGTTCAGTACGTCCGTGATAATCTCGGCATCCAGTGACTGCTGCCGACTGTCTGCCCATGTCTTCAGAACCGATCGACTCGCCAACCGAGACGGCTTCCGCACAATCGAAAGTTCGCCGGAGACCGTCGTACCGAGATTCTGAAAAACCTGCTCCGTGCCATTGCCGGCAATCGGAGTCAAACCTGTCAACGACAATGGTGCGACAGTGAGATCATCCGCAAATCGCACAATGTATGATCCGCCTACGGTTGTTGTTTCCGCCGCCATGACCACGGGCAGAGCCAGTTTCTGTTCGGTGTCAGGATCGGCGATCGTGCGAGTCATCTTGAGTATCAGCGTCAGCAATTCACCCGGTAAAATCGGCTGCGCAGGCCGCACGAGGATTTGATTTGGTTCACTGGTCGAAGTCCAGGGGATCGCAATTTGAGATTTTGGATTTGAGATTTCAGATGCTTCGACACTCGTCAACTGCCAGTCGGCCGGGAGAGTCACCAGCAACTCAAACAGTGGCGCGTTGAGCGTTTCGACAACGAGCGACGCATTGAACGTGGCCGTTGTATCGTCGATCGCCAGCACGGCGCTGGATTCGACAAACAACTCGCGATCCCGTGGTTTTGCGGCGACCTGCAGTTCAAACTCCTGCAACCAGAAATCAAACACGGACGCATCCGTCGAAAGTCCCAGTTCCGCTGCGGAAACTCGTCGGACGCCGCCGCCGGTTTCAGACACGAGTCGCAGGCCGTCTTCATGAGTCACCACGAATCGACCCGTGTGCGCCGTGACTTCGGCAAACTGCAGAGTTGGAATTCTCTGCATGGTGCCTTCTCCGGCTGCCGAGACCGCTTTGATTTTGATCATGCGATCGTCGGTGAACGGCTGTCGCCAGGTCAATGTGACTCGCGTATATCCCGCGTTGTCCGGATCGTCGTCCAGAGTCCAGGATTCAAGGCCCGTCGATTCGACACCCGTCACTTCCAGTCTTGCGGGAACTCGCGCGACGACTTTGTTGATCGTGCCGCCGAAGACGCTGATGCGGGAATCACTGTCCCAGCGAAGCGTTTCTTTCTGGACCTGAAGCTGCCCGTCGGTACGGACGAACACCAAAGTCTGTGCTTCCACATCTTTCCTCTGCACCACCCAGCGCAGCCGTACGTCTGGTGCATTTCCGACCGGAACAACGTAGTCGGCGACTGCATCCTCTGCTGCAGGTCGATCCAGCTTCAGATCATTCACCAGCAGGTGTCGTCCCGCCGGACATTTGACTGTGAGCTGTACCGCAGGCACTACGGGTAACTGAAAGGCGGCCGTGTGGTCACTGCCCAGCGTCGCCAGTTGAGTGGACATGGTCACAACAGCGGTGAATTCACCAACATGTTCGTGCGCCAAATACAGTGCCGTTGGATCCGCCGGATCACGTGCAATGAGCGCAGGTTGACCGTCGATTTCGAGTTTTTCCACCAGCAAATTCCCCGCTCGAAGGTGCAGCATTTGCCAGCCTTCAGCGTACTGTCGGATCTTGAGTTCCATCTGCACCGTGGCCTGCTGTTCTCCCGGTGTGACGGTAATATCTGCGTGTTGAATGATGACAGGAATCGGGATGTTTTCGTGACTCGCATTTGCGCGAGCCTTCTCAAGAAGTGAGAGGAATTCTTCCCGCTTCATCATCACGCCTCGCCGGTCACGGTCGAACACCGTGTCGAGCTGATCGGCCGGAATGAATTGCTCTTTGGATTGAGGCGGATCCTGCGCGACGACCAATGGGAGGGATGTGAAGAATGTGAGTAATGTGAGCAGTGCGACGGATGCAGGATTTGAAATTTGAGATTTGAGATTCCGAATCACTTGCCACCTCCCATCAGGTCATCCATCATTTTTGTGACTTCAGGAGCGGGCACGACGGTTCCGGGCGGAATTGGTGGATTTCCGGTGTGCGGCGCAGACGGAGGAGGTGAGGCTGGTGGCAAAACAGAACCAGTCACGATCGGCCGAGGTCTGTGATTCTCATGACTTTCAGCGTCCCCGTTTCGCTGCCCGATGAGCAGCCCCGTCAGCCAGATTCCACCCACGACGAGAATTCCGGGCCAGGACATTGCGACATACTGAGGTGTGGCATTACTGCCACTGAGGGAAAATAACGCGACGGCGAACGCGGCCAGCAGGGCCAGCGTAATACGATTCTCCCACGACGTGCGACGCAGGATCAGACCGATAACGACCAGCGTGCCACTGATCATCCAGAACAGGAACGAACGACTCCACCATGTGACTTGAATCACTGACTGACGACCGACGGCCCTGTACACGGAAACGCTGCCTTGAGTCGGAAAGTCTCCGGATGCGACGTGCTGCGGATCGATCCAGTCATTCACCGCTGCCGCAGCCATCGTGGCTGAAGGTGATTTCAGCGGATTCACTATCGATGCTGGTACGGCGCCCTCCTGTGTCCACAAATCCGGGTCGCCGAGGAACGCAATTTCTTCCGGTGCCCATAGCACGACTTTCAACTGCTGGACTACGGTCGAGCCACCGCTTTCGCCAATCAAAGGAAGATGCAATTCCTGCAAACCGCCGCGACCGGAATAAGGCCGAGCAGTTTCTTCCACGATCGGGCACCGGAACTGCAAAGTGAGCAGGAATTCCTGATCCGAAGTGGTACTGCGACTGATGTTGACGTAATACGCTTCCCACTGATCAGCGGCCTGCGCATCAGTCGCTTTCTCAACTGTCGTGCGTTGATCATTCAGTAACGGAGCCTGCAGATCGCAGCCAATCGGCAAATCGATTCGCAGTCGCTGGCGTTCGCTGGTCGTGATTCGGAATCGGCAACGCCATGAAGCCAAAGCCTGACGTTCTGTGACGACTTCGATCGCCCCGCGTGATACCACGGTTGCTGCGACTTCGTGAATTTCATGCTTGCGAATTCGGATCGTCGCCGATGCCGGTTGGGCGAAATAGCGATAGGCGAGATATCCGTCCTGTTCCATGAATTCAAGTTCACGAACATCAATGGCTTCTGTAGTTTCGCCCTGGGAATCCGCCGTAATCGATAATGATTCGTGGCGCAGCAACCGAATTTCACCGCGAGCCTGTGTCAGGACAACTCGTCGTCGTTTCGCCTGATCGTCCGTAAACGGTACCAGCACGCGCGGCGGTTCGACCACCAGCGTTTGTTCCGGCAGGACTTTCGCTGCTGATTCCGCAGCGAGCGCAGCTTCCGGAGTTCCTGCGGCCGCAGCAGGCGCGGCCGTGGCGGCTGCGTCCTTGACAAGTGTCACGTCCCAGTCGACGCCGAGTTGCACTGTGCCAGTTGTTTCGTCCTGCAAAACCAGTGTCCAGGTCACCCAGCCGTCCTCCGCCTGAGCTGCTTTGTCTCGCTGTTGAATTGTGTGACCGGGCGACAGCATTCGAAAGCGAACGTCGTTGGAAACAGCTTCCGGCACGGCGACTCGCAGCGTATCAATCCCCGCATTCTGAATGTCAAACGTGATCACGGCATTCTGTTTAACGATTTCCGGCTCGACATGAACCGTCGTGCCGACTGTCGCCGCGATTTGAGCAGGTCGAGGGGCTGTGCGCACAAACAATGCGATGGGGCGCCTCGTAAAATTCCACGAGGCGATGTGTCGCAAACGCGGAAGTTGCTCGACCGCGGCATCGCGCGAAGGAAACAGCCCCTCCAGCTTCTCATCGACAGTGATCACATCCAGAAATTCTGGAGCGTACGCCGTCACGACGCCGGTTTCGCGTTCGACACCTTCGGGCGTCAATGATGGCAATTCCATCTCCACGTTATCCGCAGACGCATCGAAAGCCTGATGAGCCTGCACGGTGACTTCTATGGCCCCCATGCGTTTCTGCGTCAGTGACAACGTGACCTTTCCGCTGCCTTTGTCGATATTGAACTCGCTCATGCCATCTGCTGAGACGCTGTCGATGGTCAGCGTTTCCGGAACCTTGAGCGACAACTGAAACACCCCCGCTCGTTCGACTTCATATTTGACCACTGAACGCAGTCGCAGTTCGTCATCCCGGAACACATACTGCGCGTTATGAGTCGCCAGCAGCCGCGGTTCAACCGGTTTGATCTGCACCACAAGCTGTCCGCTCATTCCGCTGAATTCCCGTGTATTTGCCGCAGCTGCAGCCTGGTCGCCTTTCGACACCGCACCGGCATCGACCTGCTTTACGCCCGCCTGAGTTTTTACAACCGTTGTCAGAGCCGGGTCAGTCACGATCGCCAATCGCCCGGCTTCACGGACGACGGCATCTGCATGCACTCCGTGCAACTTACCGTCTACTGACTTGCCGATCAGTTGCAGCGTATCGCCTTCGAGGGGGCGTTCAGTCTGGATTTCGATCTGGAATTTCTCCGTCGCCGGAACCAGCAACTCGGCCTTCACGACCTGATGCGTTTCACCGGCCGCTTCTGCAGTCCACGACCGAATGCGACCAGCTGCGGAAACGACGTCAATGATGCGAGCATCTTTCGGAACCAGCACGGTGACGTCGCGAAGTTCGCCGCGAAGAATCTCATAATTCAGCACCGTGCGGGACTGCAGCAATCCCTGTTCAATGCGCACGCTCGTTTGATTTGTCACGCTGCTCAACAAGTCCATTACCGGCTTTGAGCCCGCTCGTGGATTCCAGTGGACTTCAAATTGAGTCGTGGCACCCAGGCTGGCCCTGGCAACTGTCTTGCCTTCAACGGCCAATCCTTCGATCGGCAACAAGACCTGCAGCGGAGAAATGCGCACGGTCTGGTCGGGTTCAGGAATCATCACGACCAGTTCGCTGATGCCGGTCGGAGGACACTGAATCGCAAACGATCGATCTTCCGGAGACGTCAATACGGTCGCGAGCAATTCCAGAGTCACTGTCTTTTGTCCGGCCCCCTTGACCAGCAGTTCGTACTGACCCTGCCCGATACCCTTGAGCAATACTGACCCATCCGCTGGTTCCACCTTGCCAATCGCGTTCGCTCCGAATGCCACAGGCAAAGTCGCCCAGCCGTTTTCTTTCAACACGTTGAGTTTCAGTTCCACGGTTACCCGTGCCAGATCTTTTTCGACCGTTGCGGTCCATAACGACGACGTGATGACCGCATCCTGGTTGCCAGTTGTCAGGGGCACGGCGTTAATCGCTCGTTTCATCAGGTCGAGGTATTCCGCATAAGGCAGGACAACCGAGGCATCCTGGTTGTCGAACACCTTCTGAAGTTCTTTGAACGGCACATAAATCAGCCGATCCCACTTTTCCGACAGCGAAGGCTTTAATGCTTCGCCCGCTTCGTCAGGTGCCAATGCCGCACCTTCAGCTGCGGGCTCGGTGGTTTCCTGTGCGAATGTTCGCGATTCGGCCATCGCAATGAGGGAGATCAGCACGAAAAAAACGCCGAAACCGAAAGAAAATCGCTTCATGCCAGTGACCTTGTATTACCTGAATCAGAGCGGTTCAGAACGCTTTGCCGTTACATCACTCTATGGTTACTCATTTTCTGACCATCGCCGAGTGGTAGTTTACGCGGATTGCGCCAAATTTACATTTTATTGGGCGCAAATCGGCCCGTAAACCAGCCCGACTCAAGTTATAGGTCAGGAACCCACAGACACAGACGGCCATCCTTTGCAAAAACAAACCCATGATGGACGATTCGTCCCGTCGTTTTGTTCCCGAAATCCTGCCCAACCTTTCTATACGGACGCCCGTGTCAGTAGAATGAGCAACAGTTTTCAAGTCACGCGCTGTTCTTAGCTGCCACATTCATTCGTAAGTCTCATGGCCTGAATGGATCCTGGAGTCATCTGCAATGCCATCTCCGTTCCCCGGCATGGATCCGTTCCTGGAGACACAGGAATGGGAGGATTTCCACACACGTTTCATGACGGCCTTCTCAGATCGCCTCAGTCCCGCCGTGGAACCGGACTACCTCATCCGCGTTGAACGGCGAGTCTATGTCGAACATGTTGGCGAAGAGTCGGAAACGATGCGTCGGGCGGATATTACTGTCATTGCGGTTGAGTCAGGCCCTGCCACGGGAATCCTGTCAAAGACTCCAGGGACAAACGCGGTAGAATGTGATCTCCCGATGCCGATCGAACGGTTTGAGACATACCTCGTCGTCCGTGACCGTGAAACGATGCAGGTGGTCACTGTGATCGAACTGCTTTCATCGGCGAACAAGCGACGCAACGGCGACGGTCGACGAGAGTATCTGACGAAGCGTGTCGAAATCCTGTCGAGCCCCACGCATCTGGTGGAGCTCGATCTGCTGCGTGGCGGAATGCAGCTGTCGGTCGTTGGCTCGCTGCCACCGGGCGATTTTTACGCAATCATCAGCCGCGTTAAACGTCGCCCGCGTTGTGAAGTCTATGCGTGGACGCTGCGCGACACACTGCCGTCCATTCCGATTCCGCTCAAACCCGGCGATGCCGATGCGGTTGTCCCGCTGCAGGAAGTGTTTGATACGGTCTATCAACGGGCGCGCTACGACCTGTCGGTCAAATATGACGCCACATTTGATCCGCCGTTGAACGAATCTGAGCTGCAGTTGATCACGCAGCAGTCGTGACGCGATCAAAACAGCTATCCCAGAATCGGTCAATCGAGTACTCCGCCTTGTACCCTGGACATTCATGTCCGAGATTTCGCCAAACAGCATCCTGACATGGCGTGGATTTAATGAGCGGAATGGCGCTAGCCACCGGTAACTGTTCAACAAGACGCTGGCAAAACCGGCGGCTAGCGCCGCGCCGCTCACGGGGAGAAGACTTACCAGATTCTCGGCCATCCTCCGTTGACACATCGGCCCTCAAGTGTTAAACAACTGGCACATGCCAAAAAACTGGCATCACCTTGACGGAAGTCATCTGGAATTTGCTTTCAGAAGGATAGAACGCCAGTGGCTGAAACGGTACTGAGCAAGCGCGAGCGGCAGATCATGGACATCGTATTTCGCCTTGGGAAAGCATCGGCGAGCGCGGTTCATGAACTCATGCCGGAACCGCCAACGTACACTGCCGTGCGCACGATGCTGCGTTTGCTCGAAGACAAAGGTCTGGTGCAACATCATCAGGATGGCCGCAAATACATCTATTCGCCGTGCAGTTCACAGAAGTCGGCCGGGCGATCAGCACTGCATCGAGTGCTGAACGTGTTCTTTGGTGGATCACTGCAGGATGCGATTGCCGCTCACTTGAGCGACCCGCAACTGCAGCTTGAACCATCAGATCTCGCGCGGCTGCGAACGGTGATTGATGAAGCCGATGCAGCGCAGAAAAAGACCACCAAACCGAAAGTTCAGAAAAAGTAGGGGCGATGATGTACGCTCGAACGTTGTTGATCCTGCTGGCCTTGCAGATATCAGGCAGCACATCGCGATCGGATGAAACGGATGCACAACGCCCATCGATTATGGGCAAGGTGACAGATCCGGATGGCAAGCCCTTGCCTGGTGTGCGCGTTGATATCTCCACCGCCGCCCCGAAAGTTGGTCGCGGGATTTTTTGTCCCAGTTGTTATCTCGACTGTGGCAAATGGTCAAAGACGGACGATGCTGGTCAGTTCAAACTGGAAAAACTTGATGTCAAGCTAAAGTTTCGGCTGGTGATTGCTGCACCCGGAAGAAAAACACAACAGACGGAACTCATCGAACCTTCAGAAACACCTGTCAATATCGTGCTGCATCCGCTGCCCGACGATATCGATCCGAAACGTGTTGTTTCAGGCGTTGTGAAAAATGAGCAGGGTGTTCCAGTCGTTGGTGCGTTCGTGGAGCCGTACGGAGCAAAGACTGGTGTCAAACGATGGTGGGGACAAGTCGATGGCGTTGAACCCACAGTGACTGACGAGAAAGGCCAGTTCGCGATGCTGCTGCCTGCCGATTTTCTGGCACTGGACATTGAAGTCACCGGCAACGGGTTTAGCGGTCTGCAAGTAATTCTGCTGGAACCCGGAGCCGCACCTGTTGATCTTGAAGTGAAGGAGGGGGCACGAGTGACAGGTCACCTTGTGCATCGTGGACAGTCGGTGGCGAACATGACCATTGCCGTCGTACAGTTGAATCGATCGGCCGGGGACGGCATCTTCATCGCAGCCGTCTCGGCGGTGACCGACAACGAGGGAGCATTCGAATTTCGCAATCTGCCACCTGCTCAGCAGTATTGCATCTATTCCGTGGTTGGCGATGCGAAACGGACAGCCAGTGATCACATCCTGACAGTGAAGAAGTTCAACGTGCCGGAGTCCGGAATGACTCGTGACGTTGGAAATCTGGAAGTGTCCGATCCGATTTCGATTCGAGGTCATGTTGAGCGAATCGATGGAAAACCACTGCCTGAGAATTTGACGCTGTCATTGGGGCGTGAGCCAGCATGGGATCTGATCGAAATTCCAGTGGCCAGCGATGGTTCATTCGAAGCGGCCGGATTACCGCCCGAGACCTATGAAATCCGCGTGGGCAGCCGCGACCTGGTAATTGTTCCGAACAAATTGAAGTATCAGATGCTGAGTGAATCATCGTTTGGCGTGCATGTCACATCGTCAGTGGAAGATTTGATTATACCCGTGAAAGGCAAGTAACAATGTTTACGACAGAATTGCTGAGTCTGATGATTCGCGTTTCTTTGTTGCTCGCGGTCGGTAATCTGGTCGCCAGACTGCTGGAACGGAAATCCGCAGCGATGGCGCATCGTGTGTTGGTGATGACGCTGGCTTGCGCGTTGGCTTCCTTTGATTGCAATGACAGTGCCTGGCTGGCAATGGACTCAGCCGGCATGGTTTGCGTTTACGAGTATCGAAGTGGATAACACGCCGTCGTCGGGGGCTCCACACTTTGAACAAACGAACTTCGATAATTTGCCCGTACGCATTGATGAAGACGCCGTCGAATTCGATGCGAGTCCCTCGATCGACATGACCCCCTCGGATGCGGAGACTTTCGAATCGACAGTTTTTGGAAATGCGGTCACCAGTGAGTCAGGCACTGAGCCGACATGGGCAGCGAACTCAGTCCAGCCGCCGTCGTCGCAATCCGCTGGTCTGTTTGATCCTGTGGAACAGGTTGAGAGTTTGATTTCGACTGCATCATGGACCTGGGCGGAACTCGGCGTGTCAGCGTGGTTCGTCGTTGCGGGCTTGCTGATTTGCCGCTTGTTGGTTTCGCTGATACGGCTTTTCGCTTTCGTGAAACGCTGCACTGTGGCCCCTGATGATATCGTGACTCAGGCCGAGGAGACCGCATCACAACTGGGATTGAAGTGCCGCATCAGGGTCGTGCTGTCCGGGCCGGATGCAATGCCGATGGCCTGTTGGCTCGGGCGTTGGATCATCGTGTTGCCGTCCAATTTCATGACATGGAATGCGGCCTTGCGAGACGCGACGCTTGTTCACGAATTGGGACATATCGCTCGCCGCGATGCATGGTCCGACATGCTCGTTCAAGGAGTCTTCTGCGTTTTTTGGCCGAATCCACTCTCCTGGCTTTCCGTGCAGGATGTTCGTCGACTGCGAGAACGTGCCTGTGACGAATGGGCATTGCAAAGGTCTGCAATCGATGTCAAAACGTACGCTCATTGTCTTCTTGAAGTCGTGCAACGATGCCAGACTCAGCGACTGCGATTCGCCTCCGCGATGGCCGGAAAAAAAGATTTGGAGTCTCGATTACGCTGGCTGATGTCTTCGTCTCGTCCACAAGCTGCGCGTCCAGTTCTGACCTCCATGATCGTCGCCAGCATCACGGTACTGGGACTTGCCATCTCTACCGCCCAGTCGACGCCGCCACAACAAGCGAGTGCTAAGGAGAGTGAGCAGAACGGTGCAAATGCGGAGCCTGTTCAATCCGAAGAATTGCACGAGGTGATCGTCAGCAAAGACCCTTCCCCAGCGGATCCGGCAATCTCTGTTGCAGGTATCGTCACCGATACAGATGGCACGCCGCTGGCTGGAATGCAGGTCGTTCTGAGAGCGAAAGTTGACGGCTGGTATGCCTGGCCCATGCGGCATGTTCGAGATGTGCTGGCTCGCACGACGACAAACGCCAAGGGACGATTTGCATTCAGCGGTATCGGAATTCCTCCTCGAATGATTAAAGTCCTTGAGGATCTTCGTGCAGGGAAATCTGGAGCCGAACTAATCGTCTGGGGCGAAGGCAAAGCCGTGACATGGCAACCTGTCGATTCATTTCAGAATGCTGAGAAGCACATTCAACTGACACCCGAAGCCGATGTTTCAGGCACGGTCGTTGACGCGGAGGGCCGTCTCGTAGAAAACGCCGAATTGAGTGTCTCCGGGCTTACAAAAGGCACGACCGAACTGGATGGCTTTATGCAGGATCCTGGCGACCTGAAGCTGAGTTCCTCCGAGATTCAATTCCGGACAAACACCAGAGACGGACGTTTCATGATTCACAATCTGCCGCTGGATTATCGTGTTTCAATGCATTGCAACAGCGATACGGGAAAGAAAGCCTTTTTTTTGATCGATACAGGAAAGGGAACCTATGACACAGCGAAATACCGTGACGGTGCGGGCGACGATGTGACGGTGTTACGGACACCTCTAGCGGCGGTTGTGCAACAGCAGCCCTGGAGAAAAATTCGAGTTCTCGATCACGAAGGAACCCCTGTCTCTGGTGGTGGTATCTCGGCGAATCATCAAGAGGCCAATTCTGTTAGCCTTGCTGAAGTTGGCAGCGACGGAATTGCGATATTGAAATTCAATAAGCTGGGCACTTATGAGATTCAATATGCACAGGATCCTCTGACGCCTGCTATAGGATTGAGAGAGTTGATTGACATTCAGGCTGTCGAATCGCCTGTCATCGAAATGAAACTTGTGCCGTCGAAGATTTTGACCGGAAAGGTAATCGATAGTGAATCTGGTGCCCCGATCGTCGGAGCCTATGTTCAAGGTGAGTGTGGCCGCGCTGCCGACGACAGGGTGCCGGGTGCAACTTCTGCGATGACCGTCACCGGTCCGGATGGTGTCTTTCGCCTGCCAGTCGTCGGCGGTGTATGTGTGCTGAGTTTATGCCATGACATCGACGGATATTTTTCAAAGACGGATCGTTTTGGCCGAAGTCCTGCTGTTCCATCCAGCAGGATCAGCGTCACGGTCAAAGACGAGAAGGTGCCTGACGATGTGATTATCAAAATCGGACGCGGCCTGATCATTCAGGGGACAGTGACTGACAAGGAAGGTCATCCGGTGGCAAATGCACAGGTGCGAGCGGACAACGATGAAGCTCCCTACCGCAAAGCAGCGGCGGTGACTGATCGAAACAGGAATTACGAATTCCGTGGATTCTCGCCATACGTCGCCGCACATGTCACAGTGTGGACAGATTCAGGGACGGCCAATGGCGACATTTTACCAACTCCCGGTCATCCGTGGACCGAAACACTTAAGAAAACGCTCGACATGAAATTGTCGCCCGGGACAGCGATTACAGGTCGAGTCGTGCAGAACGGGGTGCCGGTGCCAGGAGTCACAGTGAAACTTATGAACGCCCCGCCGCAACCGCCGGGACAGGACTGGACGCGCTACCGACTTCTTGCCGAAACCATCACCGACGCCGATGGTCGTTACAACCTCACCGGGCTGCACAAAGGTGAACAGTATCAATTTGAAATCGACGCACCAGGAAAAGGCGAAGTGCGGGATTGGCCGTATCAATCACCATATGGCAATACAAACAACTCCGACGACGGAGCAACGATCGAACTTCCGGATGCCGTTTTGCTCACCAACGGTCAGGAATTGAGAGGCGTTGTTGTCGATCCCGATGGCACCCCGGTTTCAGGTATCTCCGTCAGTGCGAGTCTGGCATCTGGTGGCCAACTGTCTCGCCCCCAGAACGGCGCTCCGCCCTGGACAGAAACCAATGAACAAGGTGAGTTCCATTTGACGAATCTGCCAGCAGAACCAATCTCTTTGAGGGCTAGTAAACGCAATCCCGCTGGCGGGCCGAATCACTATTCCCGTAGCCTCACTGTGGATCTCAATGCGACGGATATCCGAATTGTTGTCGACCCGAAACTCGGCAGCGACATTGAGGATCTGGATGCGAAGTGAGCGGTTTGGCATCGAGCGGAAAACGAGTGTTTTTGTAGCCCGAAGCGTCAGCGAGGGAACGAGTTCGGTACAATCCCTCGCTGACGCTTCGGGCTACTACGGCCGATAAGGTGGCGCTGTCCAAATAGTGCGTGTTCCTCAACTTCACGCACCCGGCAGTCACTTTTACGGTAGCGCTATTGTCCAACTGCTCGGTTGATCAATCCTCGCAACACTACCAGATGTTGTGGTTTCGGAAACACGGCGGCGATTTCTAACGCGCGGATGTTTCGGCACGCGGATGGCAGTTTCACGAGATCCTTGAGAGTTGTCACAATCCATTCGGTACCAGATGACGACGCTCGCTGTTGAACTTGATGCAGGTCGTCGTTCGAATAACGATGATGGTCTGGAAACCAGGATGTTCCAGTGACTCTCATGCCAGCTCGAATAGCAGTTGTTTGAAATGCGTCGGGGTTTCCGATGCCCGCCATGAGATGCACGGACTTCCCTGCGACTTCGTTGAGTGACAATATGCTGCCGTCGAGACTTCGAAGCGAAGTTGACTGAAACTCGACATGCAGAATCCGATCTGCGAGTTGCGGGGCAGCGTCGATAATTCCGAGTTCAATCTCAGCGAGCTCGTGTGCTTCGACAAGATCCGACCTTGTAATGATGGCGACGTCGACTCGTCGCAGAGACGACAGCGGCTCTCGAAGCAGGCCGCGCGGCAGAAGATATCCGTATCCGAACGGGTTGGTCGCATCGATCAGGACAATATCCAGATCCCGATGCAGCCGTCGATGCTGAAAACCATCGTCCATTACGATGGCATCCGCACGTTCGGCAATGGTCAACGAATTCGCCGCTGTGACGCGATCAGGGTTTTGAGCATGCGGAACATCCGGACACAACAAATTCAGCACCAGTTTCTCGTCGTTCGCCCTGCCATCAACCGAGCCATACCCGCGACTCACGATCCCCGGCCGCAAATTGGATTCCTGGAGCAAATGACACACCATTGCCACCATCGGCGTCTTCCCCGTACCGCCGGTCGTCAAATTTCCGACACTGATCACGGGGACTGCGGCCCGTTGAATGGACTTCCAACCGCGTTGAAACAGCTCGTTACGAATACGAATCGCCAGCCCATAACCCAGTGATCCCATGCTCAGTGCCACGCGCAAACTGCTTGCAAGCACGCCCTCCGTTTTGCCACTCACCAGATTTCGAAACTCCGATTCGTTCACGCCTGCCCGTCCCTGTTTCTCGCCAACTGACCTCTGCTCAACACATTCATAGCAGACCGGAGCCAACGTGAGCAAACGAATCTGCCACCCGAATCCGCAGGCCCTCGGACACGAATTCTCTTTCCTGATCGCCAAATTCAGGCCCAGGATGCCCGTTTCCGGGGTGTCGGGCCGATTCCACTTGCGTCCGGAATGCTGAGTTTGAGACACTCTTGCAGGTTGAGACCGCGAAAGGCCGTTCGACGGATTGCCCGTCGAATCGTCATTTGCCGAAGTATGACATTATGGAAGGCACTGGATTTATGTTGCAATTGAACCGACTGGCAATCGCTCTGTCTGTCGCTGTGATTTCGTGGATCGGTACGCCACTCGCGACCGCTCAGGGGTTGATCTTTCATTTGCCGGAAGACGGCAAAGCCGTGGAATACGAAGGCACGCTGACGCAGGCCACCGGGCCTGACGATCAGGCACCACTCACGTGGACGTGTGAACTGAGCATCAAGTCCGTGGGGCGGGAAGAGGCCGAGTTCGAAAGGAAAGTGCAGCCGTGTCGATGGATTGAAATCAAGACACTGACCGGAACCGCCGGAGCCGCAGGCATCGATCCCGGTCCGGTTGGCGCGAGAATTTACAAAGTGCTGGTGCCGGAAAGCAAGATCATTGCCGAACCGGTCGATGCAGAGAACATCCCGAATGACATGCTGCCGATCGTACGCGGCTTTCGGCGACTGGGCGAAGAAGCAGTCAAAGAAATTAAAACACCCGCACTGCGTATCTATCCGACGATTTCTTTGCTCACCAATTATGACAGCCCGGAGGTCATCGCGACGAATGACGTTCCGGAAGTGATCTTGCAGGGTCAGCAGATCACGGCGAAACGCCTGAAGGGCAAACTGGTCATGGAACGTGCGGAAAGCAAATCGACCAACAACGGCGAATACTGGGTTTCCACAGAGGTACCGTTCGGACTGGCGCGATGGATTGTTTCAGTGACGCGCGAAGAAAAGGAATCAACGGCTCCGCGATCAGAATTCCATGTCGTCAATGTTGTCAGTGTGGACATGAAGCTGAAACGCATTCGGGATAATGTTGAAAGTGAACTTGTCACGAATTGAAAATGCACTGGAGTGTCGTTTCACTTTCCATGAAACGGAAATGCTGGCCAGCGATCTCGCTCGGCTGCTGCAAACTGAAGATTCCGATGCCCTTGCCAGCGATGCAACGGCGAGTGCTGCAGCACGAAGGACGACGACTCAGTTTTCCGGGATTATTCTGCTGTTTGATCACCATCCCTGTGCGGCCATTGGCTATGTCATGGAATCGACCGGAACCCTTGTGGTTTCCGATCCCGTGGTGTTTCTGAACACTTCCGATGAAGTTCATCGCGCCCTGTGTGGTCAGTTGATCGGGCAAGTCAAACGGCGCGCAGTTTCTGAAGCCTTTCAACGAGTGCACATGCTGCTTCCGGCGTCTGCCGGTGACGCTGGTATTGAACGACGGCAGACGGAACACGGATTTGTCCACTCGACCGACATTGTTCATTGGGACTTGTCTGTGGCAATGAGCGATCAGTGTTCGTTGCAGGATCGATGCACATTTCAAGTTTACGAACCTGCCGCGAACGTTGCCTGTGGTACTCGTGAAATACAGTTTGCGATCGACGCAATTCTGGAATGCAGCGAAGACCTGTCCAGCCAGCCGCAACCGACATCCACAGAGTTGCTCATTAAGTGGCAACGCCTGCAGGCAAACGTGTGTGTATCGCATTGAAGAGGAAATCGCGGGTTTGATGTCCTGGGTGACGAATCCGGGCATTTCCGCAGCCGCTGGCAGTGCCGGCGGCCACGTTGCCTTCAGAAACGAATGTCTGCATCGAATACATCGGTGTTGTACCAGCGTTCCGACGAAGGCAGATTGCGTCCTTGATGATCCGCCAGATTCCGAGACTCTGGAGTTCGAACTGTGACTCACGCAGCCGAGTTTCTCAGCGGCTCGATACGGTGCATGGTTCCGTGCTTCTCGATGCAGGTGAGACCAGGTTGCCTCATCAGCCCTGCGATCCTGACAGGTTGAGTGGAATCGTGTCGCAGGCGTTGAAAATCACAGCGTATTCGGATGCTGCTAATACTCCGGCCAACCGTCTTTACCAGCGCTGCGGATTCGTGCAAACAACCCGACTGCAACTGTGGTGTTGCGATCTCGCAGGAAACGGACTAGGCATTAAAAAAGGGGCCAGGAACC
>JBBJME010000420.1:0-4517 GCA_037719765.1 Planctomycetaceae bacterium | reverse complement strand
TAGTCTCCAACTTTGCTGAACCTCCTCGGCAACCCGGCATGTTCAACATTCCAGTATCCCCAACTAAATTAGAGGTAACACACCTCCTTGGGATTGGGGAAATCAAAACTCGTCTAAGAATTTAACAAAACTCGAAATTCGTGGCAAGCGGTCGCTCGTGTGAGTTTTGAGTATTGTTCATAACACACAACTCACGACCTGTTAGCGATCTACCGCCCCATCGGGGCTTGCGTCTCGTGTTTCCGGTTCCCGTGGGTTTCACCCACGGCACTACTGCTCTGGGGCTTGGAAAAGGGGTCAGGAACCAATACCAAATGGCCCAAAGGGTGCTGCGCACTATTGGTTCCTGACCCCTTTTCCAAGCCACGTGGCTGAACGGCATCGCAAACAACACTCGCACTGTATTTCACGCAGCGCCGTTTTTCAATCTGTGTCAGGAGAAGTTCAATGCACCAATCGCATTTGGAACCACGGAGTTCACGGAACTCACGGAGGTAATCACAGGGAAAATAAGGTCCGTATGAAGGCGACGGTTCGATTTAGCGCCACGTCATGGAGCCACTGGCACTCTGACTTCTCAATGTTCTCCGTGTACTCCGTGGGAAAAAAATGATTATTGGTTGCGGCTCGAAGGGCCGCGCTGAGACATCCGCGGTGAAAAAACTGCGATCGAAACGACGACTGCATCCGCAATGCGCGGCACAAAGGAGTCTGATTGCGTTTCTTAGGGAGCAGATTAAAGATGGCTCGCTCGGGGCGAAGAATCTTCTCAGAAAAACAACATGATCAGCGTTTGCTGAGCAGAGCAACCGTGGCTCCTCGCCGCCGACTTTACCGGGAGGCCTGAGCCGAGTTTCGTTGCTGGTCTTCTTCGGCCGCGAGATCGGCTTTCAGTCGCGCGATCAGGATTTCTGCTTCGTCCCGCACGGCGCGGTCCGGGGAGATCTCGCGGAGGCGTGCCAGGGCCGGTTCTGCGAGGCGTCCGAGTGCCGCAAATTCTGGTGCCATCGGTACATCAATGGGCGTCGTCGTCCCGTTGGCAATTTGTTCTGCCAGCTTCTGGACGCGTACTTTTGCCGAATCCTGAAGGACAGCAAGCAGTCGCTTTTCCTCTGAGGCCGACATGATTTCGACTCGCCCCACCATGACTCGGATCGTTTCATCCGGTGCCGGAGTAATGTGCAGCGGTAGCAGTTTGTCGGTGAGTTCCTGCGGCACCAGATAGAACATACGTGTGCCCTCTTCAGCAAACCACGATGTCGTCCAGGTATCCACCATCGCCTGAGATTCTTTGGGATACAATCCGGCGGCAGTCAATTCGGCTGACATGATCCCACGCAGGTCCTCTAGCGACACATTCTTCTTCGGGGACGCCGTGGCGATGCTCTGGCCCGGTGCGACGTCAGGAACGATCGAGTATGTCAGTCGGTCACCCTGGACGTTGAGCAGCAGCATTCGTTTCAGTGCCTGCGAGCCCTTGTTTGCTACGGCCAGATTGCCTTTCAAATCGGTCGCTACACTCACGGGCACGTCGAACTTTCCCACCCCGCGATAGAACAGAAATTTCTCGATGTAGTCACCCGGCAGGATCTTCGCCGATCCTGAATCAATTTTTTCGGGTTCGGTTTTGTCTGCAGCAACGACAGCCTGATGCCGGACGTGCACGAATGCGGAATCCGTGTTGCGCGCGTAACCGTAGTGATTGCCTTCCGCTGGAGGAAGGATCGATTCTGCGAGACGCTGCTGCATCCACTCGGCAGTTTGCCTGTCGTTTAGCTCAGGTCGCAGCGCGGACAAGGGAATGAGATCAATCTCGCCCCAGTCAAGCGTTGAGTTTCCGACGGGTTCGCCGTCGCCGCCCAGCGCGAGATCCGACCTGAACGGCGGAGTCATCGAAACGACGGGCGGATAGAATTCCGTCAGCAGTCCCTCAGGAAAGTCCACGCTGGCACGAATCGTACGTTCTTTGTCGGTGTAAAAATACGTGACCGGCGTCTCCATCCGCACGCGTGTTCGGATTCGAATTTTTCCAAGCCAGATGAACCCTGACTGTTCGGCGCGGTTGAGTACGAACGGAGGCAAGTCCTGATCTCGGAGCGGGCGGAAATCCAGATGCACGCCGTTGGAACCGGAGAACGACGTAAACGTTCCCCATTCATGAACGATCAGACGATCGTCACCGCCAGGCAATGGGTCGCCTGAAAATGCAAACACGCCAAACGCGATCAGACTGATCGCCACGATGCTCGTTCCCAGTCCTGCTTTCCACATTTCAGTCTCCTCAGAAGGTACTTTTTTGATCACAGTAATATGGAAGGGCGGGTCTCCTGCCGACGACAGCAGAAATGCACGGCTCAGCAGGAGCTTCGCCCTCCCGGAACCACTCTCCCGAAACCGCTGTCCCATGAACGGCCGTTGCGTGTGAAGAAGAATCCGTGCCTTTCATCTCAGTCGCAAAGCAGCATCCATGAGGCTGGCGGAATCCGGCGGGAAACACGAAGATTTCGCAAATTGGCCGAATCTGCAAAATGTGACCGAATTTCGCCAGCCTGTGATCCTTCCGTATGCGACCTTCACGATGGCAGAAAGGATTGTTTCGGATGTGTTTTCCATGACTGACGTCGCACTGATTCGGCAGGCTGCCGCGGGTAACCGGACAGCTCAGGGGGAGCTCGCGCGCGAGTCGTATCGCCGAGTCCTCGCCTATTGTCAATCGCGAGTGTTTCATTTGGCCGATGCGGAAGAGCTGGCTCAGGAATCACTGATTCGAGCCATGGTCGATCTGCCTGCGCTCTCCGAACCGACTGCGTACGGTGCGTGGCTGAGGGGCCTCGCGAATCATGTGTGCAGTGACTGGCATCGGCATCAGCGGCGGGTTCCGCAGAGCGAACTCATGGATGTGGCTGCGTCGCCGGAGACTGATCCTGCGGACCAGGCGGCCATGGCGGACGAACGCGTGATGCTTCAAAGCCAGATGCGGGAGCTTCCGGAAGAGCTGCGAGAAGTGCTGCTGCTGTTTTATTACGAGGACTTTTCCTATGACGAGATGGCTGCGTGGCTCGGGGTCGCGAGGGCGACGGTCAGCGAGCGTCTCTCTCGCGCACGGAACCTGTTGAGAATACGAATGGGGCAGTTGCGGAGATGTTCAACATGAAACACGAACTTCCTGCTGACTGGCTCAGCGCCTATCTGGACCAGGAACTGACTCCGGGCGAGCGTGCGGCGGCTGAAGCCCGGCTTGCTGAAAGCTCGATTGAACAAGAGCAACTCAGTGGTCTGAGGGAGCTCGATCAATCACTGCGGCATGTGCTTGTGGCACCCGAGTTTTCCGGGGCGCGTTTCCTTGCAGACCTGGAACGCCGCGCGGCTCAGGTCGCGGACGCGCGTGATTTCCCTTCGACGGTCACACTGAGCCGCAATGACGATCGCCTTAGCCCATCGCAAAATTCGCTGCGGGGCCGGGGCCGAATCGTGACGGTAACAACCGTCGTGACGCTGTTGTCCGGAGTCGCCGTGCTGTTCCTTGCGTCTCAATTTACGGGGGGACCGTCCGGCGTCGTTGCGAACGGAGCGGACAAGAGTGTGGCCCGGGTTGTCCGAACCGTCGGGGCTGTGGAGTATCGTCGTCCTCAGGATTCGGGTTGGCAAAGGTTTGATGCCGGGGCTGCAATTCCCATTGCAGCCGGTGCGAGACTGAGGACTCCACCATCATCCCTGTGCGAAGTGGAAACGGCTGCACACGACGTGCTCCGGCTGAATCAGGAGACGGAAGTGATCGTGCATAAGGCGGAGCAGATTGAACTGGTCTCCGGAGAACTCTGGTGCAGTACTTCGACCAGCCCGCAGTTCACGATTCTCGTTCCGGGCAGCAGCCCCGAGTTTGAATCAACGCCAACCACACCAGGCCTGAGTCAGTTTCAGTGCCCATCGAATTCAGAGACGCAATGGTCTGTCACGGATGAGGAAACAAGGTGCCTCGGTGTGTCCGACACAAAGACGGAATTGACAATGACGGAATTGAAAGTGCCAGACGCAAAAACGCCGTCGCTGCTTTCCTGTGTCGTCGAGCCCGGTCAATCTCTGTGGGTTGTGAATGATCAGCGTCCCGTCGCGAAAGGGCGGGAAGATCGGTTGCTGGCGACAGGATGGCAATTGCCGTTGCTGGCCGTTCGGCAACCCGATGACCCGGAACTCCAGAGTCGCCTTCAGGCGCTGCTGGCCAAGATCGGACAGACAAAAATGTCGTCGATGTACGATACTCAGATTCGCAGCCTTGGCCCGGCCGGAACGATCCCGCTGATCGCTTTCGTGCGCTCGCCGAAGTCGCTGGATAATCCTGAACTTCGGCATCAGGCGATGCAGATCATCGCCGATCTGGCCCCCGCTTCCACGCGCCGTGATCTGGAATCGCTCGCAAGTGACAGCGACCTCACCGTCAGTCAGTTCGCCAATGCCGCATTAGCAAGGTTGTCGAAACAACGCAGTGGCTAAGGATCGCTCGATCAATAAGTGAGCGG
>JBBJME010000016.1:0-46411 GCA_037719765.1 Planctomycetaceae bacterium | reverse complement strand
GGTGCCATTATGAAACGCATGCGTCAGCTTGGCCGCAGCCTGTTCGATTTCACGACCGTGCTGACGTATTTGTTTGCCGGTCCCGTCATCTCCACGATCAGCTTTGCCTGGATTCTGAAACGCGTTGCCAGCAATTCGGATGGAACGTCCAGCTGGTCCTGGAGCGTCTGGGTCGCCGCGGTTCCGCTCCTTTATCTCGCCTGGCTAACCTGGTTCCTTTTGCTGTGCTCGATCGAAGTCCAGATTCATACGGTGTACATGAGGTATCGCAAGCCGGCCCGCGCGACGGATGTGGATGGCTTCTACAGCTGGCTGATGCTGAATGCTTCGCTGAGTTTGTATCTGCGAGCCCGGTTTGTCAATTCGCTGCCGCTGGTGGATGCGTTGCTTCCGATTCAGGGCCTCAGGCATCTGGTGTTGCTTTCCTATGCCCGGTCGACTCATCTGGGATTTGGCAGCCTCATCCTTGGCCATCTGTTTGACCCGGACATTACCGAGGTGGGTGAAAATTCCATTGTCGGGACCGACACCTCCGTGATTGCCCACAGCATTACGGTGAATCCGGACGGCAGCCGACTGATGGTCACGTCACCGATCAGGATCGGCGTACGAACCGTCATTGGGGGGGCGGCACAGATCCATCCCGGTGTTCAGATCGGCGACGATGCGGTCGTTGAGCCAGCCAGTTGTGTGTCCGCGTTCAGCCAGATCGGCGATGGCGAAGTCTGGGGCGGTAACCCGGCTCGATTTATCCGCATGCGGAATGCTCCCCCACAAGCGGAACCAAAGGTCAACTCAGCCCGTTCAGAGGATTCTCTGCTCGATGAGACCACCGAGACTTTGCTTCGCCAACTCGTGGCTCAGTCGCTGCATCGGCCGGTCGAGTCGGTGACTCCAAACCTGTCCGCTCGTGACAACACGGCCTGGGATTCACTCGCTCAACTGGGTATGGCGGCTGAACTGCACAGCCGTTTTGGAATCACGTTGACGAATCAGGAGAGCTTTCGTCTGCGGTCGATGCGCAGCCTGCGCGATGTGATTCGCAACAGCCAGACCATTTCTCGATGATACAGACCCACAGTAGACGAGCCGGACGCGAAGCTGCAAAGTCAGGTGTTCTCGAAACACAATTCAGTGGGTATGATTCAGGTTCGATGGAACTCGGTCCGACTCCTGTGGTCGCGTACCACGATACCGTTGGCAGGTCTATGGAAGACATTGTCACAGCAGGCAGGAAAGACTGCAGGCTGCGAAATCCGATCTCTGGATGAACTGAAGATTACCTATTCACATCTGCAGCCGGTCCTGGATACGCTGAAGTGGCTGAAGCACGAAAGTGACGTGTGGTTTGAAATCACCAATCTGGTGATTCCGGATGTGAATGATTCCCCCGACGAACTGCAGCGGATGTGCGAATGGATCATGAACAGCGTCGGCCCCGATGTGCCCCTGCACTTTTCCGCCTTTCATCCGGATTTCCGGATGACCGACCGGAATCGCACGCCGCACGAGACATTGCTGCAGGCGCATGAGATCGCGCAAAAAGTCGGTCTGAATTACGTCTACGTTGGCAACGTGAACGACGGGAATAACCAAAGCACCTGGTGCCCGCAGTGCAGGGCTCTGCTGATTGAACGGCACTGTTACCAACTGGGCCAGTACAATATGAAAGGCCATCAGTGCGGTGCCTGCGGAACGACGATTGCGGGACATTTTGACGACCAGCCGGGTCAGTGCGGCCAGCGACGTCTGCCCGTTCGAATCAGCGACTACGCGGCGCCAAAAAAACAGCCCGCTGAAATTCAGCCCGGCGAAATTCGGGTGCCCGTGGCCTCTTTGGTCACGCCCGCCAGCCGTGTGGCCGATCAGGCCACAATCCATCAGTCACGAGTGCTCCAGCAGCATCCATCACCTCAGCAGCCGTCTTCCTTGAACACACCTGTTCCCACAAAGAAACCATCCATGGAGCCTGTCCGCGACAATCCATCCCTGACCGCCGAACAGGAATCGGCCATCCATCGGGTCGCCTGCGAACTGGTGCTGGCTGCCGTCCAGAAGCGAACCGTGCAGCTGACGAATACTGCGTTCAGCGATGTCGCGGACGTCGCCGTAATGGGAGCCTTTGTGACGCTCAAGCGAAACGGGCAGCTGCGAGGATGCTGCGGAATGCAGGGACAGCCGATGTCACTGAGCCACGCCCTGTCTCAGTCAGCGGCTCGCACGGCCACTGACGACCACCGGTTTCCGCCGGTCTCTCTGTCAGAACTGCCGCATCTCACACTGGACGTAACGCTGCTATTCAATTTCGAAACGATCACGGTCCTCGGCGAAGACCGAATCGCCGCGGTGGAACCAGGCCGGCACGGCCTGCGAATTCAGTACCACAACAAAGCCGGACTGCTGCTGCCCAGCGTTGCAACGGAACACGGTCTGGATGCAACGACGTTCCTCGATCACGTGTGTCGCAAGGCTGGTCTGCCTTTAACCACATGGCAGGAACCTGAGGCTCTCCTGCAGCGATTTGAAGGTCGCATGATTCAGGGAGACTTTGACAGGTCCCTGACTCAGGTGTCCGCCGACGTGGCGGGTCTTGATCTTCAGTCGCGAGCTGTGATCGTCACTGAATCCCGAAATTCAGCGTGGTGTTTCAATCCAGGGTCTTCGGCCGGAGAACTTCTGCAGAAAACGGCAAGGCTTGCGCAGGTCTCCGATCCATCCACCGCCACCGTCAGCAGTTTTGCCGTGCGCTGCAGTGCGCCGGAGATGTGGAATTACAGCGTGCCTCAGCCTCAGACCGGCGGAGCAGTGCGGCCAGCTGGCGTCGCAGGAACATTCTATCCGGGCGACGCGGCAAGCCTGTCACGACTGGTTGACGAATGCATCGGCCAGATTCCGGAGGTCAAAGTACGATGGCCGGCGTTGATGGTGCCACATGCCGGACTGATCTATTCCGGTCGCATCGCAGGAGGCGTTTTGAAACGCATCCGGATTCCGGACACGGTGATCATCATTTGCCCCAAACACACGCCGTACGGAGTTGAATGGGCGGTTGCTCCGAACGACGTCTGGGAGCTGCCAGGAATCACGCTGCCATCCGATACACAGTTGGCCCGGCTGCTGGCCGATCGCATTGATGGATTAAAGCTGGATGCCGCCGCACACGCCCGCGAACATGCCATCGAGGTCGAACTACCGCTTCTGGCCCGCCTGGCTCCGCAGGCCAAAGTCGTCGGGATCGTCGTTGGCGGAGGTAGTCTGGAAAGATGCCTCCGTTTCGGGAAGCAACTGGCCGCTGTCATCTCCGAACTGCCGTCGCCACCGCTGCTGGTGATTTCCAGTGACATGAACCACTTCGCCACCGATCTTCGCAACCGCGAACTGGACGAGCTGGCCCTGACCGCAATGGAATCACTCGACCCGGCGCGGCTGCTGGACACTGTCAGGTCGCACGACATCAGCATGTGCGGAGTCCTGCCTGCCGTGATTGTGATGGAAACCCTGAGATGCCTCAACCAGCTGACTCATACCCAGCGCGCCGGCTACGCCACCAGCGCGGACGTCAGCGGCGACAATACGCGGGTCGTCGGCTACGCTGGAATGTTGCTGGGTTAAAAAGCTGCCATGCGGGCTTGTCGAAGAGTAAACATTCGCCAACGGTGTGGGCATGTGGAAACTGCTCTGGCATAGATTTCTGAGATGTCGGAGATACCACCAGCCCGCGTTTTTCCTGAACTTAGCGGCTCATCGGAACAGTTGTCACTGAGTGCTGCTCAATCTCATCCCTATCTGCACTTTAGGCAAACATTTCATCGCAGTTGGAGACTGATATTTGCGGGAAGGCCGTGGCTCACGACAATGATTTAGAGGTTACCAAGCTTCTAAAACACCGAAGGAGCCACGGATGGCTAAGGGTAAGAAACAGTCGAAGCGTCCGCAAGCGCAGCACAAGCCGAAGAGTCGTTCATCACAGCATGATAAGCAGCGGCGGCTTGGCACGCCGAATCCTCAGCGAAAGAAGACGTCGAAGGCGAAGGTCCCGCTGACCGGCGCGATGGCGAATCTGGTTAAGTCGATGGCCAGCATGCTGGATGCCCGCATGGCGTTCCGGCTTTCGATCATCATGGCCGGGATGATGCTGGCCGATGACCGTCGCGTGGCAGCCGCATGGTTTGCCGCTGCCGGAGTGCAGGATGACTGGGATCGGTTTTATGACTGTCTCATCAGCGTCGGCCGCAAGACACGATTTCTGGCATTGCCGTTGCTTGTTGTCGTCGTCAGGAAGTTTGCTCCCGGTCCGGATGGTCACATGATCGTTGCGGTTGATGATTCGCCAACGCAGCGATACGGCCGACATGTCGAAGGCGCAGGCGTGCATCACAATCCAACAGCAGGACCGGCCGATGGCGAATGGATGTACGGACACAACTGGGTGTCGCTGTGTTTCCTGGGGATGCATCCGCTGTGGGGAGTGATCGCATTTCCATTGCGATCCCTGATGTATGTGCGCGAGAAGGACGTGCCTTCGCTGGCAGCGAAATATGGCTGGAAATTCCGCACGAAACTGGAACTGGCGGTCAGTCTCGTGACATGGTTCGTAACGTCTGTTCGTTCGCTGGACATCGAGTGCAAAATCTGGCTTGTGACCGATGGCGCTTATGCGGGGCGACCCGTGTTGAAGCCGCTGACAGATCTGGGAGTCGTCGTCTTCAGTCGCCTGCGGAAGGACGCCTGTCTGTTTGATCTGCCACCTGAACCAAAGTCCCGTCAGCGCGGTGCACACCGCATCTATGGGTTCCATCGTATCAGCCTTGCAAAGCTTGCCACCCATGCGGACGGCTGGAAATCGATGACGTATCAATGTCGCGGTGCCATGGTGACGCGGGAGTACAAATCTTTCCTGGCGACTTCGCGCCTTGTGAGCGGCGTCATCCACGTTGTGATCGTGCGCTTTGACGATGGTGGCTGGGCGGCTTACTTCTGCACCGATGCACATGTCGATGTCCGCGACATTCTGGAGACCGTTGCCGCGCGATGGGCGATCGAAGAACATTTTCATGACGTGAAAGAAATCTGGGGAGCCGGTCAGCAGCAGGTTCGCAACATCTGGTCGAACATCGGCTGCTGGCATCTGAATCAATGGATGTACACGCTGGTGGAGTTGTGCTCGTGGGATGTCGCAAAACCACAGCTGACCGACCGCAGCCACCGTCCGTGGGATAACCCCGACCGCCGTCCGTCTCACGCCGATCGCCGCTCCACAATCGCCCGAGAAATGCTGGGAAAACAATTTCTGGCGACTCTGCCTTCAACCCCAAACCTGCGGAAATTCAAGTCGCTGATCAAGGACCTGATCAGCGTGTGTACTTGACCAATACGATTCGCTCAGCTGCCTCCTGCCTTTTCCGCAAGCTTGCCTCAATACAACTCCACGGCCCCCGACTGCGCCAGCCACACTCCTTCCGCGCGGACGGTAAAGTTTTTGTCTAAAGTGCAGATCCCTATAGAACCATGCAGGTTTGAGTTTTGAAGTTGAATACAGTTTCGCCTGATCGAAGAAATGTGGTGACTGACGACGACCGTTTGCTCCGAATGGCATCACGCTGTGCGCATTGATTCGTTCGGTAAACTCCGCAACCGCCATGTAGGAAGCTAACGACGGAGAATCTTTGTGGTCGCAACAGGGGAATTTCCGGGGAAGAATAGACCGTGTAGATGATTCCCAGTGGTCCGGGAGCACCGGGGCAGGGCAGACTCGTGGACCAGGAATTCAGACCGACGCCCGCGTGCTCAACATCCGGCTGATCGGCAACTCGCTGAAGGCGGTGAGCGTCTCCCCAAGGGTGCTGCCATGTCCCATACAATCCCTTGAGCTTGTCCGCAGCCTTCCGCAGCCCGAGAAACCATGTTAATCGATCGTCAGCATAATCTTTCCTGAGTGTTTCGGCCGGGTAGCCAAAGCCGTAGAGTTCCTCATACCACGCCACCATGAGTGTTGTCTGAATGGATTCCGTCGACGACCGAAAATCCCACTTCTGCAGCAAATTCCAGCAGGGCTCGATGTCAGCCGCGAGTTCTGGGTCCGTCAATTTCAGGCGTTTGTAGTCCGCTGCCAGCTTTGGAATCTCGGTCATCGGCCAGTACATGCGTGTGTCGTAGGCCAGCGCTTGCATTTGTTCAAAATCCAGTTCAGCGGCGTCCGTCAGAATCAGTCGCGACATTTTGGATCGCCGCATATCCACGTCTGCGTCTTCCACCATGTAGGATGGAAAGTCGAGGGGCTGAGGATTATCGGCATCAAGGTGAGTTGTCGTGAACGGCGCGGAATTGCAACTCTGGACGTACCCGGATTCGGGATTCAGGACCTGAGGCAGCTCGTCAAAAGAATGGTTCCCCTGCCAGTCTGTTTTCGGATTGCTGCCATCGACGGGATTCCGCCAGTTAAACGAAGAATCTCGTTTGGGAATTGTTCCATTGTAGGCGTAGAAGATGTTGCCGGCCGTGTCCGCATATACCACGTTGAACATCGGAATGGCGCAGTGACTGATGGCCGCTCGCCATTCTTCAAAATTTCTGGCCATCACCATACCCCAGCCCTGATCCGCTCGGTCCAGGCTGAACAGGCCTGCGACCTGAGCTGCCAGAAACGCATTGTCACCATCACGACGGACAATCGGACCAGCATGGGCTTCCCCGACTTCGTCTTTCGTCCGGAAATCGCCCATGCGTTGGAACCGATCGCAGCTTGCACGGCATCACTGAAATGTGCAGCGGGCTCCGGCTGCAGGTCCCAGGAATTCAGGACTCCTTTCGAGATTCCTTCGGTAGAAAAATCAACACGGGGCTGTTCCACAGAGGCCACCTCATCGCCACTTCTGTTTCCTGGCCTTCCGATATGTGCCTGGCGATAAATGAAATGCAGCAGCATGTGGCGATCCATCGCCAATACGTACCACGGTTCAAAATGAGTGATCAGGCACGGTTTTTCTTCGGGATGCAATTGCAGGTAGCGATTGATTCCTTCTGCAAAGGCAGAAGCCATGTCCTGGTGCTGTGCAGACAGTTTTGCAAAATCGTCCTGCGATCGCCGAACCACTTCAAAGCTCCGGTTCAGGATGTCGGAACGCAGCCCCGCTTCGCCCCAGACCTCGGAGTATCGTCCCAGCGACTGAATACACGTATCTTCCAGCTGCCAGAAATAGTCTTCCGCCTGCGCGTATCCCATTCCGAAAAAAGCGTCTGCGTGCGTCGTCCCGTGAATATGCGCCACCCCCCACTCGTCCCGCACAATTTTCGTTGTCGCAGCGCCTTTTTCGTCGGCGAAGGAACACTGGCAAAGCGCACAACTAAATAGTGCCCACAGAATCACACCCCACCCGGGCATCACTTGCGGACCGCGACTTTCGATCTCTGACCCATCTACACAAAACCGCCAGGGAATAAGGAAACTGCAATTGAACATGTGGGGGCCGCTTATCTGATCGACGGGAAGAGGAATGTCATCACAACAGGAAGGGTGACGCTAACGAAACGCCCAAGTCCTCGCAATCATAAAGCGTTTGCCTTGCACGGATGCTATGGCTGTGGCGATTACCGTCGGCAGTTTCAGTGTCTGCAAAGCCCTCGGCGGCGGACGAGCCTCAACCGACACCTCGCTGACGGTTCTTAACCACGAAACACACGAATTACACGAAAAGTGTGTGAGCTCCAAACAGGATTCCTCTGCGACTCATCCGTGTAATCGGTGTAATCCGTGGTTGACCACTTCCGCATCGTCGCGCAAGCGGAAAACAGTGCCACCCACCTTGACTCCAACCGGAGGCAAACCCTGTCGCGCACCCTCACTTACTTCCCAGTCAAAACTCGTCTTTCCGGATTCTCGATCTTCGGGGACAATTCGATTTGATCGTCAGAGAGATGGTTTTTGAAACGATGTGTTGCCTGACGAGAATGGAGACGTGGTCGGATGTCCTCTGTAGAACGTTTGCCGGAACAATGGTTTCAGCCAGTGCGTCTGTCGTTTGAAACTTTCTCGCTGCGACCGTCAGAACGTCGGCGTCCGTTGGTGCCGTGGCGGATGGTTACAGTGCTCGTGTTTCTGGCTGTGGCTCTGTCAGGACGCAGGGCGAATTCCGATGAAGTTGAGCTTTCGTCCATCGCTGTCCCGTCTACGGAAACGGTCTCAATATCGGAATACTATCGCAAGTACGGAATGTGGTTGCTGCCGGCGACGATGAACAATCAACCGGCCATGGCGTTATTGGGAACTGGATCCAATATTGTCACTGTCCACGCACCAAATGGCCCGAATTCTTTCCCGAATGTCGGGGTACGCATTCCACCATCGATTGCCAATCCCGTGACGATCTTTGCCGATATGCCGTTTCAATGCCTTGGGTTGCCAAAGAAATCCGATTTCGCAATGGGTTACGATTTCAAGAGTCTGCAGGATTACAGCCATTTCCGAGTGACGGCAATTGCGGGAATGCCGTACCTGCGGGACTATGCGTTTGTGCTGGATCCCTCCAACGCAAAAATTGAGGTCGTGTCTTCTCCAGTCAAATCAGCAGCGGGCGTTCGACTGGCCATCACATGGAAAGACGAAGTCCCTCATTTGCCGGTCACGTTTCCAATAATTGGCACCCGGGAAATTGTGTTGGAAACGGGCAGCGCAGCGGAAGTCCGGATGTCACAGGAGAGAGCTGATGCGCTCGAACGAATGGGGCAGTTGCGAATGATCAAGTTGCCATTGGCACGGCAAGGGAGCAATGGACTCGAAGATGACGTCCCCACAAATCTGTGTGTCCTGCGTTTCCTGGAATTTGCCGAGATTCGATTCCATAATGTCCCGGTCATCATCTCGGACAAAGATAAGATCGGGCTTGGATTGCTGGAGCATTTCCGCACGACGCTGGATTTTCCGACAGGTCAAGTCTGGTGTGCAAAACTAAAAGTCGATGAAGACATTGAACTTTTGCCTCCTACGTTTGCCTGCGCACCGTGTTTCTTCTTTCAGAATGCGAGGGAGTTGGAGGTGGTTGCTTCGAACGAATATTTTCCCAATGCTGATCACCGCCTGAAAATAGGCGATCGCGTGCTCAAACTGAACGGGAGAGATCCGAAACATCTGGCCTTCGCAGACCTTCAGGAAATCCTGTCGAAGGCAGGCACAACAGTTTCACTGGAAATGCAGCGTGGCGAGCGGCGTTTTCCCGTCGATCTGAAACTGGAACTCCCTTATCCATGGCCGCCCAAATGGGAGTCTGAAAGAGTGACATTCGATCAGGACTTTGAAGCTTCACTGAAGTAACGCCCTGACTCGGGAGCGCTCACAGGTCGTGCATGAAGGCTACTTTCAACTTGCGAACACGAAAAAACAACAGTGCAACCCACGTTGACTGTTTGGCGCTTGCTGGCGGATTCGATCGTATCGAATCTGCAGACGCCGAGCGTCTGAACGATAGCGTCTGAAAACATTTATGTGATAGCCAAGGGCTCATCAATGTGGAACGATTGTCGCAGCATCATTGTGTCCTGAAGATCTCTAATCATTCGAGGAATCACTGGCTGGCCATCTGCCAAACTCTAATCGCCTCAATCGGATAGACCAGCATCACAACGTTCAGAATCAAGCAGTCACGGACGCAGATCAGAACAATCAGTTCTGTTGCGAAAAAGAAGATCAGTGACTTCGCTGTGCGCAGCCGAGACGCGATTGCATATCCGATCGCGCAGGCGAGAATGTCGGCCACAGAATTGATCACCGAATCGCCGGAGTATCCCGTGGCGATCGTGGCAGCTCGATAGCGTTCGATGATGATCGGAGAGTTCTCAAGAATCTCCCATCCAACTTCCAGCACGATGGCTGTCAGAAATCGAACGTTGAGTGAAACTGATCGCGGCAGCCAGAAAAACAGGCCGCAAAAAATGACGCCGTGCAGCACATGAGAGGCCGTATATGGATCAATCAGATGCTGTGAATTATGCGCCGACCAGATATCCCACCACCACAGCGACCATCCACCGCACTTGCACCACAGCGGTTGTCCCATCAGCCACAATGTAACGGCTGCAGCGATGGCCAGAATCACGGAGCCTGCAACTTTCCAATTACGAATTTGACCATGGGGCTCGCCGACATCGCCATGAATTTCTGTTGCTGCGGAAATGTTCATGGAGACCTCATTGCACGTGCGAAGCTGATCAGTGCCCGTCGAACACTATCCGACAGGCGCGATCCCTGCGATATCAATCTGTTTCCAATTCGTCTGCCAGCCAGGCAATTTGTTCAAATAATCGAGTCAGTTTTGTGAGGCGGGATGCGTTGGACTGAGCGATGTACTGGATGCGACCCCGGAGGTGTCTGCGTCTGGTCTGAAATCTTGTCATGGTTGGAGAAGGTACCGGACGCCACAGCGCAATCACTCTTTGCAAGATTGCAGGAGGCACATCCCGGGAAATTCATTGACGGTCAGGTCCGCACACTTCAACGGCGAGTCCGTCAGTGGCGGCACATTATGGCGAAGCAATTGATTTACAATCCACCGGCCACCTGAAACTCAGCCGCTTGCTTCGTGCATGCTCAGCATATTGGTCGCCGCAGCCCGGAATGCCCTGTCTCGCGGCGCTCGACAGGGCATTCCCGGCCGTTCTTTACCACTTTCCCTGTGGTAACATTTCAAAATGAGGCAACTCGACCGGGAAAACTAATTGTCGCTAGACAGAAATCGTCGAGACGGGCAACATACACAAGTTCAGCCATAATCCGGCGATGCGGGATTTCCTGTTGTCAAAGGGTGACACAATCGTTGTTGAGGCCGCTCCCAGCGATCATATCTGGGGCATTGGTCTCGGGGAGCATCAATGAGCGGGCGAGAGATCCCGCCCAGTGGTGAGGGCGGAACATGCTGGGCTTTGCGTTGACGGGGGTAAGGAGCAGGTTGACGCGATCAAAGTGAGACGGCCACTTGCAGGTTCATGCACAATTGCAGTGCGCGGAATAGAAATGAAGAATTAACCGGTGAGGAATTGCCGTGCAGCTGGCTACCATGGTAAATTAATTGTCAACAAAAGGGACATTGTGCTTTAGTTGATAAGTAGAATGTCCCCTTAATTCCTCCCATCAGGGGCACTGCTTGATCGTGACAAGTCGAACCGCGTGTTCGCGCTGACGTTGTTTCGCATTCTCGTCGCGTATCATGTCGGGGCAATGCAGTTCGGAGTGTTTCAGACTTCAAGGGCTGGGACGTCGGACCTCAGTGACAAAAACACCGAAGCCACCGCCCGTCAGCCGTTACAGAGGGCTACAACATGATCAGTCTGGCCACGAGACATCGTGCACCGGAGTTAATGGACGATCCGGGTCTTGACCCCGCTCTGCATCAGCAGGCGCTCGTGGGATTGCGCCGTGTCCATAATATCAGTGGCACTGTTTCGACGCTGTGGAATCAGATTCGCCGCGTTGCCGAACAGACGCCGAACAAGACACTCCGGATCCTCGATGTGGCTTGTGGTGGTGGCGATCTCTCCATTTCACTGGCCCGCAAGGCGGCGAGTTCCGGGCTTTCCATCCAATTCAGCGGGTGCGATATCAGTCAAACAGCGCTCGACTTCGCGTCGTCCAACGCAGCATCACACAAGGTCAGCGTGAACTTTTTTCAGGCAGACGTCATTGCCGCACCCCTGCCAGGTGATTACGACATCATTTGCTGTTCACTGTTTCTCCATCATCTGGAGGAAACTCAGGTTGTGAAGTTGTTGCGGTCCATGAAAGAGTCGGCCAGACGCATGGTTTTGATCAACGACATGGTCCGCAGTCGATGGGGCTATGTCCTGTGCTGGCTTGGCCTCAGCCTGCTCACGCGATCGCCGATCTGTCATGTTGACGGGCTGCTTTCCGTGCGAGCGGCCTTCACCCCGGCGGAAATGCGGAACCTTGCCGCGCAGGCAGAGTTGGACGACGCGACGCTAACGTGTCACTGGCCAGAGCGATTTCTGCTGACGTGGCGTCATTCGTGACTGTTGCCGCGATTGCCTCAATGTCGACACCATCACTGGCACAGGCAATTACCACACGTGCCGTCGGCAAAGGTCCGGTTGCGGTTGACTTCGCAAGATCGAAAGGTCGTGTGCCGCTCGAAGGAAACGCACAAAGGTGGCAGGAGCCGTTTCGTGCGATGTCAAGGTTAGCACAGTTGAATTCTTGTGCATGTGATCCTTAAAGTTACGCCCGATGCCTGCTTGCATTGGTGACATCAGCGAAGTCGCACATCGCGTGGCGTTCGAGAGCGACAGTGATTAGAATCCGGTGATGGATTCTGACAAACATCTATACGAAATATTCGAGGCGTACCCTCAGTGGGTTTTCGAGTTGACTGGTCGGCCCTGGCCCGGTCCCTGCCGCTTCCAATCCGTCACGATCAAAGCCATTCAGCGCAGTGCCGATGGCGTGTTGATACCGGATGTCACAGACGAAGCGATTTTGGTGGTCGAGGTTCAGATGTATCTCGATCATCAGATCTATGGGCGCCTGGTCGTCGAGATGGCAATTATTCAGGAAGAACACACCGGGCGTGAGGTCCAGGGCATTTTGATTTTCGGATCGAAAGAACTCGATCCCAAAACAGCCCCATGGTCACAAGTCGTGTCGGTGTACTATCTGGATGAGATGCTGACGGAACTGGAGAAAACTTCCCCCAGCCATCCGCTGATTGCCTTATTTCAGCCGCTGATCGAAAAAAGCAACAAACGGCTTCAAGAGAACGCGAGCCAGTATTATACTCAGATCGAAGCGTTCGCTACGGACGAACGATTAAAAGCCAAATTGATTGGCGTATTCATCGACTGGCTCCTTCAGCGTTTCAGGACTCTTGGAAAAACGGAGATTGAAAAGATGTTACTAGGCAAACTCCCGGACCTGAGGGAAACCCAGGCCGGAAAAGACTTGATTGCAATTGGCATCGAACAAGGCATCGAACAGGGCATCGAACAGGGCGAATTGGTTGGCACCATTCGCACGTGTCAATCGTTGTTGAATTTTGCCTGCGACAGTGAGGAGAAACTGTTAATGAAATCAAACGAAGATCTTAGTTCAATGGCGATTGAACTTCAGGCGAAGCTTCGCGAACGTCTCGAACCGAACCTGCAATAACTGCATTTCAGGGACGCTAAAGGTGGCAAGGGACGCTAAAGGTGGCAGGAACCGATTCCAGACATTCAGGTTTTCAAAATTGAGACCCCTGCACGCTTGTCGTGCGGGTGAATGTGTTGTGCAATGAATCGTAGTAATTTCAAAACTACGCTACTGCCGGAGTAGCTGGCAGCGGGCGGGTGAGTTGCGGGTAATGACAAGGACTCACGTCTCCGGCTCGCCAGCAGCACTTCTCACCGTTCGGAGTTAACGATTCTCTAGGGGTTACGGACTATGCCGCACTTTCGTACCGTTGTTGGTCGGCGGCGATTTCTGTCAGCATTCGCGGCTACTGCGGCGATGACTGCACTGAGCGGTCGTTCCGTTCTTGCTGACGAACCGCCGCCGGTGACGAATCCACGAGCCACCGATGGAGATGAACGCTTTGAACCGAACTGGAACGAACGGCTGACGATCAGCGTCGGCGAGAAATCGGGCGACATGATCGGGAAGAGTGACAAAGTCATTCAGGCCGCGCTGGATTATGTGGCACGTCTTGGTGGCGGCACAGTGAAAGTGCTCCCGGGAACCTATACGTTTCGGAACGCCGTCTGTATGCCTTCGCGAGTCCGCCTGCTTGGCAGCGGAACGGATTCGGTCATCACACGATTGCCGTCCGCCAGAACAGAGCTGACGCTGGATTCCGACTGGTACGATCAGGAAGTGACTCTGAAGGATGGCAGTGCTTTTCAGGTGGGCGATGGAATCGTCTTTCAGGCAACCAACACGGACAACAACGGAGCAACGGTCATCAAGCGAACGCTGGTGGCACGTAACGGCAATCGCTTCAAACTCAACGATGGCCTGCGGGAAAATCTGTGGCTGTCAGGCAAGCCGACCTGTGCCTCGTTGTTCCCGCTGCTGACCAGCGACCATACGGCCGATGTGATCATTGAAAACATCACGCTCGACGGAAATGGCGAGAACTGTGAAAACTTCAATGGCAACTATGGCGGCTGCGTGTTTCTGCAGGACTGCAATCGGTACACGTTTCGCGGTGTGACGGCTCGCAATTACAACGGCGATGGGATCAGTTTTCAGATCTGCCACGATGTGGTCGTGGAGAAATGTCACAGCCACGACAACACGGACCTCGGAGTTCACCCTGGCTCAGGTTCGCAGCGCCCGATCATTCGCGGCAATACGCTGGAACGCAACAGTCAGGGCATCTTCTGGTGCTGGGGCGTCAAATACGGTCTGGCGGAAAACAACATCATCGATGGCAACAAACTGTACGGCGTTTCCATCGGCCACAATGACACCGACAACGTGATGCGGAATAACCAGATTCGCAACAGCGGAAAGTTCGGCATCCTGTTTCGCGACGAAAATCGAGGTCTCGACTTTTGGGCGAATCGCAACGTGATTGAAGACAATGTCATCGAAAACAGCGGCGATGACGATGGTGCCGGAATTGAAGTGACTGGTGAGACGAAAGACATTCGCCTCGTCGGCAACACCATTACGGAAACTCGCGGAACAGCTCGACGCGTCGGTATCCGCATTGGCGAAAAGGTTGGTAAAGTGGATCTCGCCGATAACAGGATCTCAGGCGTTGCGACAGAAATTGTGGACCGACGGGCCAAAGCTTAGTTGGACAGCGCCAGTTTTGGCGGAAACCGAGAGTTTTTGCAACCCGAAGCGTAAGCGAGGGATTGTACCTAACTTGTTCCCTCGCTTACGCTTCGGGTTACTATTTCGTAAAAAGTGGCGATGTTCAAATAGTCACTGCCGGATTTCCCGGGCGAAACGCCCAATGCCACTCGATTTGGAAACAACATTTATTATTCGGGAGGGCGAGCTGCCCTGCATAGGCCGAACCTCGAGCCGGAAAAACTTGTGCACAGACTCCTTATGTCCTGATCATCTTTTTTCCCTGTGCTGTTCATTCGCTGCTGAAACAACGGCGCGGGCGGATGAGGCGCTCAAGAGTTTTGTCACAAACGTCCGTCCGCTGCTCGAAGCAAAGTGCGTCTCCTGCCATGGTCCTGAACATCAGGAAGGTAGCCTGCGTCTCGACAGTGCCGCCGCTGCAGCAAAGGGTGGTGAACTTGGTCCGGCGGTGGTGCCGGGTGATGCCGACCGCAGTCTGCTTGTGAGAGCCATTACGTTTCTCGACCCTGATTTGCAGATGCCTCCGAAACAGAAATTGTCTGACAGGGAAATCAGGATCCTGACGGAATGGGTCAAAGCCGGTGCCGCATGGCCCGATACGGCCGCGGGAGCAGGTCATTCCGCTGATGATGGCAGCCTTATCGGTGATGCATTCACGGACGAACGCAATCCTGTGCGGCGTGTTTTTGGCGGTGAGCGTCTGGACCTTTGGTCGCTCCGACAACCTGTCGCCGCACATCGGCCCTCAGAGTTTTCCAACCTGCATCCGATCGATTCGTTTGTGAGTGCACGACTGCAGACCGCAGGCTTTGAATTCTCCCCGGAAGCCGATCGGCGAGCACTCATTCGCCGGCTGACGCTGGATTTGACAGGATTGCCGCCGACATCCGCCGAGATTGCGGCATTCGTGGAGGACCGATCACCTGAATCGTACGAGACACTTGTCGATCGCCTACTAGCCTCGCCGCACTATGGTGAACGGCAGGCACGGCTCTGGCTGGACGTCGTGCGGTATGCGGACACTAACGGTTATGAACGCGATGAGTTCCGGCCGCTGGCATGGCAGTATCGTGACTATGTGATTCGTGCATTCAACCAGGATAAGCCGTTCGATCAGTTTATCCGTGAGCAATTGGCTGGCGATGAACTCGTCGATGGCGTTCCGGAAACATCTGCGGAAGCCGACATGCTGATTGCCACGGGTTTTCTGCGGCTTGGCCAATGGGACAGCACCGCCGCCATCTTTCAGGAAGAAGATCGCCTGCGTGCGGAAATGATGTCCGATCTGACCAACACCACGGCTGCGGCGTTTCTGGGCATGACGATGTCGTGCTGTCAATGTCATGATCACAAGTACGATCCGCTGTTGCAGGCCGACCACTATCGGCTGCGCGCGTTCTTCGCAGGTGTCACGCCTCGCGATGATCTGGCAATTTCGCTGGCCGACGAACACGCAGAAATCGACCGACACAATGCCGATGTCGATCTGCAGATCACCGCGGTGAAGTCGGAGCTTGAATCACTCGATCGCAACCAGTCTGACTCCGCGCAGCGCATTGAGGAACTGACGACGAAGGTCGCGGAACTCGAAGGGACGAAACTCGCACCCGGCATGGCAATGGCCGCAACGGATTCCGGTTCCACAGCTCCGGCGATTCATGTGCTCTATCAGGGTGATGTTTCTTCTCCTCGTGAAGAAGTGTCGCCCGGATTTGTGTCGCTGTTCACACCAGGACCGGCCGACATTCATTCGCCTCGGGAGAACACCACCGGGCGTCGTCTCTCGCTGGCGAACTGGATCGCATCGGCTGATAATCCGTGGACGGCGCGAGTCATCGTCAACCGCATCTGGCAACAGCACTTCGGGATCGGACTTGTCGCGACGCCGAACGACTTCGGTTACAGCGGCGAACGTCCGACACATCCTGAATTGCTCGACTGGCTGGCAGTGGAATTCATACAGCGCGGCTGGTCGATCAAATTTCTGCATCGGTTGATCGTGACATCGGCCACATATCGGCAGCGCAGTTCTGGCAATTCTTCCGCAGCAGAGCTTTCGGCGCGGCGTCAGCTGTATGGCATGCAGAACGTCCGACGACTGGATGCGGAAACTCTGAGAGACAGTTTGCTGGCGGTGTCCGGATTGTTGAAGCCGCATGATGCGGGTCAGCCCGTCTGGCCGCCGATGGAGGAAGAACTGCTGCACGCTCAACCCGCTGTGCTCGAAGCCATTGAAGGCAAAGACGGCGGCCGCATGCAGGGCTGGTATCCCGATTCGATCGAAGCGACAGACGTCCGGAGTGTTTTTCTTGTGCGCAAGCGATGTTTGCCAATTCCATTTCTGCAGGCATTCGATTTGCCTGAAACGACGGTTTCGTGCGCTCGCCGCGACACAACGGTCGTCGCACCGCAGGCCTTGATGCTGCTCAACAGTCCGGATAGTGTTCGCTATGCGCAGGCACTGGCGGACAGAGTTCAGGGTGAGCAGGCGATTGATCTGAGCGACGCGGCGAGTACCACGCGGCTTGTGGAAACTCTGTTTGACATGGCGTTGAATCGCACTTCAATCGCGGAGGAGTTGCAATTGTCGCTGGAGTTCCTGAAGCGGCATCAGATCGAACATCAGGACGCCGGTACGGAGGCTGGGCGACTGGCTTTGATCGATCTTTGTCGGGCCATCCTGAATCTGAATGAGTTCGCATACATCGATTGACCGATCACGGACTATGACACCAAACCCTGACATGATCCATCAACTTCGCCGCACGTTTCTCACACAGACCGGCGCCGGTTTCGCCAGCGTTGCCTTGAGCGCTCTGCTGGCCGACGCGCTGAAGGCAGAGTTCGGAAAACAGGAGATAATGGATCCGCTGCAGCCATTGGCAGAGCGTGTTCCGCATTTTGCACCGAAGGCAAAACGCGTCATCTTTCTGTTTCAATACGGAGGCCCCTCAACATTTGATCTGCTGGATTACAAGCCGGATCTCATCAGACTTCACGGTCAACCGGTGCCCGCATCTCTGCGAGCGAACCCGGATAAAGTCGGCGGCGTCTTCAATCACTGCAAGGACGAACTGATGGCGGGGCCGTGGAGATGGGCGCGGCACGGCCAATGCGGGCAGTGGGTTTCTGAATTGCTTCCGCACACGGCGAAGCACATCGATGAGCTTTGCCAGGTCCGGTCAATGTACAGTGAAAGTTCGAATCACGCACCGGCAACTTATCTGATGAATACCGGAGCGATCCTGAGCGGTAAGCCCAGTCTGGGTTCGTGGGTCACGTACGGACTGGGTTCTCTCAATCAGAACCTGCCGGGGTTTGTGTTGCTCTACAAAGTGGGTGGCCTTGGAGGCTCGGCCAACTGGAGCAATGCATTTCTGCCCGCTGCGTTTCAGGGGACTCAGTTTCGTCATGAAGGTTCCCCCGTTCTCAATCTGCAACCACCGCAGGAACTTGCCGGTGTCCAGCGTTCGACACTGGATTTTGCGCAGGCACTGAACCGGAAGCACGCGGCAGCACGCCCCGGTGTGCTCGATCTGGACGGTCGCATTGCCTCGTATGAACTGGCGTACCGCATGCAGTCCGCAGCGCTGGATATCGGCGAATTGTCGCTGGAGACAATAGAGACTCAGGATGCCTACGGATTACACGACGACAACAAGGACAAAGCGCTGTTTGGCCGGATGTGCCTGTTGTCGCGACGCCTTGTTGAAAAGGGAGTGCGGTTCGTGCAGCTTTACAACGCCGTCGATAAACTGGGCTGGGACGGACACGATAGTAATACCGACTATCACACGCGCAATGCCGCGCAGACCGACCAGCCTATTGCCGCGCTGCTGACAGATCTGAAACAGCGCGGGATGCTGGACACGACTCTGGTGATCTGGGCCGGAGAATTCGGCCGCACGCCGATGATGCAGGGTAACGGCGGTCGAAACCATAACCCGTACGGATTCACGATCTGGATGGCCGGCGGCGGCGTCAAGCCCGGCGCAGTCATCGGCGCGACGGATGAAATCGGCCTGCGTGCGGTCGAAGAGATTCAGCCCGTGAAAAACCTGCACGCCACGATTCTCACTGCCCTGGGACTGAATCCTGATGATCTGTTCTCTGTGCACAACGGACGCCAGGAACGACTGACCGGCGTCGCGCAAAGCTGGGAAACGATCCCTGGAGTATTTGGTTGAAGACAGTGAGCGGCGTCGACGGCAGATCACCCTTCTCGCTCGGTCGAAAGACGCATGTCTCCAAAAAATCGGATTCGCCCAGTTGACTTTACTGCTGCCAACAGGTAACCTAGTGGTTACATATGGAACCGGAATCGATGGATGCCGTCTTTATGGCACTTGGCCATCAGACGCGAAGAAAGATCCTGGACATCGTGCAGTCGATGCCCGGCAGCAGCGTTGCGGACGTCACAAAATACTTCGACGGCATCAGCCGCATCGCGGTCCTGAAACATCTGGATGTGCTGGAATCTGCGGGTTTGATTATTTCGCAAAAAGTTGGCCGTCGTCGGGAACTGTTCTTCAACGCGGTGCCCATCCAGATGATTTACGACCGCTGGACCACGGATTACAGCCGCTTTTGGGCCGCGCGAGCACTCGACCTGAAATACCTCATCGAACTACAAGTGAAGAATGCGAATCCATGACGCAAACGAAGCAGCTCGTTCATCGCGTGATTATCAAGGCGACAATCCAGCAGGTCTGGGATGCACTTACCAGGGAAGGCGAAGTTCTGCCGTTCTTCTTCGGTTCCGTCATGCACACGACCGGTCTGAAGCCCGGTGCGCAGCTGCGAATGAGGACTTCGAATGGCAAGTATACCGGCGTGGTCGGCGAGATCCTTGAATGCAATCCGCCCTACCGGTTCAGCCACACGTTTCGATTTACCAACCTGAACGATCCGCCGTGCAGGGTCACCTATGAACTCAGGGAAGTCGAGGGCGGTGTTGAATTCACACTGACATCTGATGATGTACCCTGCGGTACCAAAACCGAAAGCCAGATGGCACAGGGCGGCGGTTTTATTACGAGCGTGTTGAAGTCAGTTGTTGAGACGGGTCGTCCGTCGCTCGGCTATCGCCTGCTGTTGATGCTGATACGCATCATGCCCAGTCCGGCTGCCTGCAAGTCCGAGAACTGGCCCCTGGATCGGCAGGTGTGAACCGATGGTTCAAGCGCTACGGCGAGTCTTCCTTCATCAAGGTTTTGGATTGGGCTCTTTGACGCCCAACAATTCTGTGAGCAGATCGAACATCTCCGGATCATGCGCCTTCAATTCGCCGCTGTTGAACGGGAAGAAGTCATTCCTGGTGAAATACGCCTCGGTCGTCTCAGCGAAATATTCCATGGGGTTCGTGATCGCATACGCGCGTTCGAACGTGTTTTGATCGACGACTCCGTGCCAGCGTTCGACTTTGTCGTACCGGCCACCTTCTTTTGCGCGTTCGAATGTCGCAATGATCTGCGGATTTCCGAAGCCTTCTTTGAGCACAAGGTTGTGATACGCGTGTGCCAGTTCATGCAGCGCAAAATTTGGCATCCGGCGGGTTTCCTGTTCGAAGTTCAGGATGTTGGAGAATTCCACACCCTTGACCATTACGGCATCACGCCCATGTTCCTTCAGCCATTCTGCTCCAGGATGAAATTCCGCACTGCCATTCGTGTCGGCGTACTCCGGAGAAAAATACAACGGCACCTTTCGCAGTTCTGCCAGCGCCGGTTTCGGCACGACCCGCACGATTTCGGCCAGCTGCTTACCGAGCAGGTTGAGTGCGATCTCTGTCGCTTTGGGTTCTTTTTTCAGTAATTCCTTGTTGACATGCACTGTCCATCCATTGAGTTCACGCGTCTCACGCTGAATGATGGAATCGCTCGTTTTCGAATCCTCCGCGATGAGCGAGGTGACCGGAAACAGCAGCAACACGGTCAGAATTCGCAGCAGGCAGGGCATGACAGATCGACCAAAGAGGAAAACGGGCTTCAGTATCCGGCAAAAATACAAATGCCTCACGCGACCGTCAATCATGGTCGAGACGATCGGAGCGATTCATTTCAGTCTCTCGACTTCACGACAGACTCGCGGCTATCATGGTTGACCTCGCCCCGAAATTTCCACATTGAGGACTCACGCCATGCGCCGATGGATGACACTTGTCTGCACTTTTCTTTCGATGGGCTCGGCAGGGACTGCGTTATCGGCTGAGGAGGCAGCATCAGCGGGTTTTCGGGCCGGGGCGGCGATGGTTGATATCACGCCGACGGTTTTTCCGGTGATCGTCAACGGCATGGTCGAAGAACGCACGGCGACGATGGCCCATGATGTCCTGATGGCCCGAGCGCTGGTGCTGGATGATGGAAAGGAACGCGTCGCAATTGTCGTTGTCGACAGCCTGATGCTGACGCGAGCCATGCTGGATGATGCGAAGGACCAGGCAAGCCAGCTCACGGGGATTCCGACGAACCACATGCTGATCTCGGCGACACATACACATTCGGCTCCGTCAGCCATGCCGTGTCTGGGAAGTCGCGTGGACCCTGAATACGCTCAGTTTCTGCCGGGACAGATTGTTCGCAGCATTGTGCAGGCGAACGAAAAACTGACTCCGGCGAAAGTGGGCTGGGCGGTGGTGACCGACAATGAGCACAACCATTGTCGTCGCTGGATCTTTCGATCCGATCGCATGACGATGGCCGATCCGTTCGGGCAGTTCAATGTGCGAGCCCACATGCATCCCGGTTACCAGAGCCCCAATCACATCGGTCCATCCGGACCTGCGGACACCGATCTGACGGTGCTGTCTGTGCAGACGACTGATGACAAACCGCTGGCCGTGCTGGCAAACTATGCAATGCACTACCACGGATCGCCCCTGGTCTCGGGGGACGTCTGCGGCCGTTTCGGATTGAAGTTTGCCGAACTCATCGGTGTGTCGGACCAGCAGCCCGGGTTTGTCGGAATTCTGTCGCAGGGCACCAGCGGCGACAGCATGTGGATGGATTACAGCCAGCCTGCCCGGCCGACTGATCTCGACGCCTGCGTCAAGGCTCTGGCAGAAGGTGCGGTGCGGGCTTGTGAATCAATTCAATATCGGCCGGACATCTCACTGGCGATGGCAGAAGAAACGCTGAAGCTGAAGCGGCGAACTCCGGATGAGGCGCGTCTGAAATGGGCGCACGAGCTGGTCGCTCAGGTCGGCGATCGGCTGCCTCGAGGCTGGTCGGAAGTCTATGCGTTCGAACAATTGCGGTTGCATGAAGATCCCACTGCGGAAATCAAGCTGCAGGCGATTCGCATCGGTGACTTTGGCATCACGGCGATTCCCGATGAAGTCTTCGGCATCACGGGCATCAAGCTGAAAAACGGCAGTCCTCTTGCCGTCACGATGAACATTGAACTCGCCAACGGCGCAGAAGGTTATATTCCGCCACCGGAGCAGCATAAGCTCGGCGGATACACCACGTGGTCTGCACGAACCGCTGGACTTGAAGTGCAGGCGGAGCCGCAGATCGTGGAGACGCTGACGAGACTGCTGGAAGAGGTCGCTGGTAAGCCTCGGCGAGAAACCGTGGATGAACTCCATGCGTACGCGAAGGCGGTTATGGAATCGCAGCCAAAGGCGTTTTGGCGACTGGGGGAGATTGAAGGGATCGTAAACCCGTCGCTCCGCCGACGGGAACCTGGAGCTCCGGCTGCTTCGCCGAATCCCGCCGACGGAGCGGCGGGTGTACAGTACTTCGCCGCCGATGCCCTCGGAAATCATCACGCCCTTTACGAAGACGGGATTGCGTTTTATCTGCCAGGACCGAAAGGTGACGGCCTGAATCAACAGCCGCGAGGCAATCGGGCGGCGCATTTTGCAGGCGGGCGAGTAGCAGCGATCGTACCAAAGCTGGGCAATGTCTACAGCGTCGAATGCTGGGTCTGGAATGGTTTCCCGAACAACGAGCGAGCCGTCACGGGCTATTTCTTTTCGCGCGGCGCCGATGGCGATGCGCAGGCAGCGGGCGATCATCTGGGCATCGGCGGGAACTACATGAATCATGGCTGGGACGGCAAGCTGCTGCTGTTCAACGGAAACGAGCGAGACGAAGCGCTCACCGGGCGCACGGTGCTCGGAACTCGGACGTGGCAGCATGTGGCACTGGTTCGAAATGGCAAGCATGTCACCGTCTATCTGAACGGCAATCCTCAGCCGGAGATCGACGGTGAACTCGAACCGACGTACAAGGAATCCAGCGACAAGATCTTCCTCGGCGGACGCAGCGATCGCATGTTCGGGCTGGAAGGACGATTGGATGAAGTCGCGTTGTATGATCGAGCGCTGACGGCGGATGAAGTTGCCGGTCACTTTGCTGTCGCAGAGGCAATGATCGTCCCGCAGATTTCAGAGGTCGTGCCAACACCCGAGACTCCGCCGTTGTCGCCTGAAGAATCCATGAAGGTCGCTCATGTTCGTGAAGGCTATGAACTGCAGCTCGTCGTCGCCGAGCCGCTTGTGATCGACCCCGTGGCGATAGACTGGGGTCCAGATGGAAAATTGTGGGTCGCTGAAATGGCCGACTATCCATCCGGCATGGACAACAACGGTAAGCCTGGTGGACGCATTCGATTTCTTGAGGACAAAGACAATGACGGAAAATATGAAACATCAACCGTGTTGTTAAACGATGTGCCGTTTCCCACGGGCGTGATGGCGTGGGGTAAGGGCGTACTGATCACGGCCGCTCCGGAAATCATCTACGCCGAGGATTCCGACGGCGATGGCAAGGCAGATATTCGAAAGACGCTCTTCTCAGGATTTCTGGAAGGCAATCAGCAGTTGCGAGTCAACGGCTTGCGCTGGGGACTGGACAACTGGATTCACTGCGCCAGCGGAAGTCATCATGCAGGATACGGCGCCGACAGCCAGATTCTGTCGCATCTCACCAACCAGAAGACCGCCGTCGGAAGTCGTGACTTTCGCATTCGCCCTGCTGAAGGTCTGATCGATCCGCAGAGTGGCCCGTCGCAGTTTGGTCGTAATCGGGATGCCTGGGGCAACTGGTTCGGCGAACAGAACAGTTATCCTCTGTGGCACTACGTTTTGGAAGATCCGTACATCCGCAGGAATCCGCACTTCGCTCCGCCCGATCCGCGGCATCTGATGACGCCGTCGAATCCGCCGGTCTATGCGGCGGCACCTCCGGAAAAACGCTTTCACAGCTTTGAGCAATCCGGGCGGTACACGTCCGCGTGTTCGGGGATCGTGTATCTGGATGAGTTGTTGTTTGAGAATTCGGCAAGCAGCGACGTAACGGGAGAGCGAGGCTCCCGCCGAGCCGTAACATCCGCAGACACGGCTCAGCAGGAGCTTCGACCTCCTGATGTTCAGTCTCAGCAGCTCGCCACTCAGCATGCTTTTACGTGTGAGCCGTTCAGTAACCTCGTCCAGCATAACCTGCTCATCAACGACGGCGTGAGTTTTCGGCTTGAGCGTGATCCCGTTGAAGCCGATGCGAAAACCGACTTCTTCGCCTCCGAAGATCGCTGGTGCCGACCTGTCATGGTTCGCACCGGTCCCGATGGTGCCCTGTGGATTGTGGACATGTATCGGTACATGATTGAGCATCCTCACTGGCTGCCCAAAGAGGGGCAGGATGAACTGCGTCCGTTCTTCCGCTCCGGCGACAATCGCGGCCGCATCTATCGGATCGTGCCTGTGAGCGGTACTGCGCTGGCCGCAGGTGTTCACGCATCAGAGACATCACTATCGAGTGCTGGCGCCCTGTCGCGCACGGGGCATCGCATGGATCAACTCTCCACCGCAGAACTCGTCGCAACACTTGAAAGCCCCAACGGCTGGCGTCGAGATACTTCTCAGCGACTTTTGGTCACCTCGTCTGGGGAAACTGCGGTAGACCTTCTGCAGTCCATGGTCAACACCGGGCAGAGACCCACAGCTCGGCTGCATGCACTGTGTACGCTCGACGGTCTTGGTAAGCTGTCCGCCGAAGTTGTTGAAATCGCTCTTAAGGACCCTCACCCAGGAGTCCGTCGGCACGCGGTTCGGTTAGCCCCTTCTGCAAAAGTGCCACTCACGTCGCTGCTTTCGCTTACCAAAGATCCCGACTCCAAAGTACGGCTCGAATTGGCCTGCGTCGCCGGACAGTTTCAGGAGATTGCATCCGCAAATATTCTCGGCGACCTGCTGCTCGGCGATACAAATCCGTATCTCCGGGCCGCTGTGATCAGTTCTCTGAACGCGGGCAATATCAAAATGACGATCGATCGATTCGTAGCGGTCGTCCAGGGCGATGCTCTGGCCAACAAACCCGCTGAATCAAAGATGCCGGGCTTTGCAGCTGCAGATCGCGATGAACTCACCAGTATTCTTTATGAACAAGCTGCCTCGATCGCCAACGACGATGCCCTTGAACGTCTCCTGTTGCTCACGGTCGATGATTCAGACGACCGACTGCAGGCATGGCAGATGAAGAGTTTCGCCGGAATGCTGGATCGACTGAACACGCGGGCCTGGTCAATTGCTGATCACTTCGTCAATAAAGACCATCAGGCATGGATCGCGAACGCTTTTCAGATTGCTCGAAGGATGGCGGCAGATTCCTCGGAAGATGAAATCCTGCGTGTGGCCGCGATTCCGCTTTTGCTGCGAAGTTCCGATCAGCCGCAGGACATAGCCACTTTGCAGGAAATGCTCACACCGCAAACGCCTGTGAGAGTTCAGGAAGCCGCCATTCGGCATCTCGGTCGGCAAGCAACTGAATCCTCAGCCGACATCCTGCTGGCAGGCTGGTCGTCCCATTCGCCAATGATTCGCGCTCAGATTCTTATGGAGCTCTCCAGCCGTCCGGAATGGATCGTGCGGCTTCTGACGCAGATGGAATCAGGCAGCGTCGCAGCTGGTGAAATCGATGCCGCCATGAGACAGCGACTGTTGACGACTCGCGATGTCAGCATCCGTGCGCGACTCGAAAAAGTCTTCACGTCCGGCACATCGGTCGATCGCAAAGCCGTGATGGAATCCTTTCAGTCTGCGTTAAAACTGACCGGAGATGCAACTCGCGGAGCCCTGCTGTTTGGCAAGAAATGTGGGGCCTGTCACAAGCAGGGCGGAGTCGGCCACGAAGTCGGCCCGAACCTTGCGTCGCTCACCACCCGCACGCCGGAATCCCTCTTCACCGCGATCCTCGACCCGAGTGCCGCCGTCGAAGCCAGGTACCTCAACTTCGTCGTCGCGACCACCTCCGGCCGCAGCGTCATCGGCCTGCTCTCCACCGAAACCGGCAGCAGCATCACGCTGCTGGCAGCGGAAGGCAAATCCGAATCCGTACTCCGCACCAACATCGAGGAACTCCGCAGCACCGGAAAATCTCTGATGCCGGAAGGGGTGGAAAAAGACCTGACGCATCAGGACCTTGCGGATGTGATTGAATATGTGAAGACGCTGCAGAAGTAAACTCGTTTACGATATATGTGTATTCCTGCCGGAGGAGCGATTGTTGCAATTTGCCGATACTCACATTCAACCGGGCGTGCTTTCGCGAATGCTGAAGCGTTCCATCTCGAACTGCTGCAGCAGTGAAATCAGATGCGAGACTCGTTCGTCGGTTGACGTACCGGAACGAATGCTGACGACAATTGCGCCAGCAATGAGTGCGGCGACGCGAGCGACGCTGATCGGCAGACCGAACGGCTTCAAGTCGGCGTACAATTCTTCGTCGCTGCACACTTCGCCGAATTTCTGTCCCTGATAGGTAAACTCGATGCCGTAAAGATCCCCGCTCCACTGGTAAACAAACGGCCCAAACAGCTCCTGGCGACTGACAATCCAGAATTTGTCGTCGTTCAGAATGATCTCATTGGCGACCGGATGTGACACCTAAAACCTGCTTCCTGCCCTGAATCTGTGGTCTGCGAGCCATCTGCCCCGGAAACTTGACCGCATTTTTGTCTGTGACTGCAGTACGATGGCGTTTCGTCCGAAAAGAAGACAGATCGTTTCCGGGCTTTGAAAACCCGGAAATTTTGTGGGGCTCGATGGAATGCACGGGGTTGACAAGAGATTCACTGTCTGGCTATCAAACGCGTGAATCAGGCGGGAGGTTCCCGCAAACGACACGAGATAAAGGCTTACACGGGGTTGCAGGTCATGATTCTGACATTTGAAGCAGACAAAGTTACAGAATACGAAGCCACGGTTTTCGGCAGCATCAGTCTGCCGGATGACACAGATTGGGCTGTAAGTCCTTACCTTCGTGGCGACGAGGACGAGGATTTCGACGAAGATTTCGGCGACGCTGAGGCTGATGACGACGACGATGATGATGAATTTGAAGACGAAGTGGAAGATGACTTCGAAGACGATGACGACTTTGACGACGACGACTTTGATGATGACGATGATGATTTCGAAGACGCTGACGATGATGAAGAGGAATTGGACGAAGAGCTGTAATCCACTTCGCGGCTGAATTTCTGCAGCTCGTTGTTTCACCCGCAGGCAGATCAGTTGAAGTGGACTGCGCCAAAACATAGCCTTCAGGGCACTCCGTCGTCGGAGTGCCCTTTTTTTTGTGATGCTGGTATCGGGAGTCCTTCGAATGGATGGGTTGTGGGATGAGATTCAGGAAACTCGGACATGGCTGGCCAGCCGCTGGTCGGGGACTCCGCGCGTGGGTTTGATTCTGGGGACCGGCCTCGGAGGGCTGGCGACGAAAATCAATACCGAAGTCGCCATACCATATGCCGAGATCCCTCACTTCCCGCATTCCACAGCACCGTCTCATGCGGGCAAGTTGCTGTGCGGAACGCTGGAGGGCGTTCCGGTGATGGCGATGGAGGGACGCTTCCACTACTACGAAGGCTACTCGCTGCGACAGGTGACGTTTCCAATTCGCGTGTTGAAGGCCATGGGAGCGGACACCCTGATTCTGACCAGTGCCGTGGGAGGCATGAATCCGCAATACAGTCTCGCAGACATTGTGATTCTGGAAGATCACATCAATCTGATGCCTGACAATCCATTGCGGGGCATCAACGACGACCGTCTGGGGCCTCGATTCCCCGACATGAGTCAGCCGTGGGATCGACTGCTCATTGAGAAGGCTCGCAGGATCGCTCTGGACCTGGGAATCTCGGCTCATAAAGGTGTGCTTGTGGCTGTTCCCGGCCCGAACCTGGAAACGCGGGCGGAGTACCGTATGCTGCGGCTGATGGGAGCCGACATCGTCGGAATGTCCACCGTGCCGGAATGCATCACGGCGACTCACGCGGGCCTGAGGACCGTTGGGTTTTCCATCGTGACCGACATGTGCCTGCCTGACGCGCTGGAGCCTGCTGACATCACCAGGATCCTGAAAGTTGCCGCACAAGGCGGTGAGCAGCTGGAACGCCTGTTGGTGGAATTCTTCAGGCGGCTGGATCAGCCTGAGTGAATGTCTCAGTGTGCAGTCTATTATCGCGTAGTGTCCGGAGGTGGACACGAACATCGCAGAACAAATCTATCGCTGGTCCACGGTTCACGCCAAAGTCGCACGGCATCCGCAGAAACACGTCCTTCGGCAATTCCTGCAGTTGCGTCCCATCTGGCGCCGCCAGTCCCCGCCGTGAGATTTAGAGGCGGTGCCAAATCCGCCGAAAGTCCACAATCCGCATCGCACACTTTTTCGCGGCGAGGCTTCCTGATCGCATCGGCATGTTGACCGCAACGGAGGGAACTGGGACGCTGCCACGAGTCATCGATATCCTCCCCCGATTCTGAGTTCCATTGCCCCGACGCCGTCATCCGCTGAACCAGTTCGCCTGGCGGCTGGCGCACCCTCGGCAGGAGTCTCTCCATGCTGCCAACAAAACATATTCGCGCTGTTCTGCTCTTTGCGGGTCTTTCCGGAATGACGATTCCAGGTTGCGCGACGTCGTTCTTCGACACGGCCATGTTGAAGACTGCCGCATTGAAACCGTCCATCATGGACGGGCACATCACAGAAAACCGCGCGATCACGCAGTTCACTGATGCGCTGATCGAAGATAACGAAAAGGCCTTCCGTCGCAGCGTGTCCACACGATTCGAAAAACGCGCGATGCGATCGGCCGACGCGTGGAAGGATCTGGAGATCATGAAGCTGCCGAAGGTCAAGCTGGAAATCGACGACAGCACGTCCGTTGATGACAACACCTTTGAGACGATTGCCAAAGACGAAAAAGGCACGAAATACCAATTCCGCATTGCACGTGATGCGGAAAAGCGTCGCTGGGTCGTGGATGATGTGCTGGTGCGTCAGCAGAAAAAGGGCACCAGTGCCACGAAGTCGGTTTCCGAAGTCATGGACCTGCTGCTGACCGTCCGTGAATTTTTGGCTACATGGCAGAGCAATGATCGATCGGCCATTCTTCCGGGCATCGCCACCATTCTGCGTGAACCACTGGAAAAAATGCCGGAACCCTGGATGAATCGGCTGGTGGAACGCGTGTCTTCCGAATGCGAAAGCGAAATGGCTCGACGACCTGAAATTCAGATGAATGAATCCGATGCGCTCGTCAAAATGCCGTCGAAGAATGGTTTTCTGTTGATGAAGGTCGCACGGGAAGACGACCACTGGTTGTTTTCCGACATTGAGGTTCGCCAACGAAAAACGGACGATCATCCCGGATCGGTGCTGCGACAGGCCCGCGCCTTGAATACGGTTTCACAGTTCCTCGCAGCGTACGGCAAGGAAGACAAGGTTGCTCTGAAGACACTCTGCGACGAAACCTTCTACAGCACATCGCTGGAAATCGGCGACCTGTCCATGATCAGCATGCCGTCTGCGGAACACGCGCCGGACGACTTTGAAATTCGTTCGTTCTCCGGCCAGCTGACCATCATGGTGCCGGATAAGACTCAGATTGTGCAGTTGGATCTCACGACGCCAGAATCTGACGATCGGAATGCCATTCAGAAACTTACCGAAGGGGCAGTGGAAACGTCGTTCGTAATCCGCGACATCACGATTTACGATCGCCAGACGCGGAAACAACAGAAACTGGAATCCGCGTTCACGGCGCCGAGCCGAGCCATGTTATTCGTCTCCGCTCTGCATGATCAGAATCTGCCCATTCTGAAGCAGTTGTCGACTAAAGAATTCTCGCAAGGCACATGGGACCGAATAGATCCGGCACTCGTGACTCAGCTCCCGCTGTCCGAAGTGCCAGGCGGCGAATTGACGCTTCGCAACACCGACGTGCGCGGCGACACGACAGAAATGGAATTCCTGTCGGAAGGCGGTCAGATCTGCAGCGTCATCATGCGAAGCGAAAACGGAACCCTGAATGTTGACGACATCCAGTATCCGAACGCATCTGCGAAGGTCGCCTCGCTGCGGAATCATCTGGAATTGACAGTCCCGATCGTGGAACTTGCATCGGCCTGGCGCAAGCAGGATCTGGCAGGCGTGAAGCGAACCTGTTCCATGGATTTCAATCGGCTGATCTGGGGAAATCTGAAGACTCTGCCAGATGACTTCGACCGCGTGCCGGAAATGCTGCTGGTCCCCGTTCAATCGACGGAGTTGGCCAACTCCCAGGCCGTGGTCGAACTGGCACACGCCGGAGAACAACCGGTGAGCGTGCGGCTGCTGAAAGAAAACAGTGCTTGGGTCATTGATGAAATCTCAGTCCGTCAGCCGGACGGAGTCGTCTTTCACATCCGACAGAATTTGCGACGCGATATCGCTCAGAGGTTCCTCGACAATCCGGACGGCGGAATCATGCAGGCTGTCAATGAATCCACGTCTGACGGTGATTCCGGCGTGGTGCATGCGTTCGGTGAATCTCAGGCACCCAGACGTGGAAACCTGACGCTGCCATCGAGTGGAGTACCAAAGGCCCGGACGGCCATGACGCCTCCCGGGATCGACTTGACCCCGGCCACAAAGTCACAATCCGCACCGACGGACGGCATTCTGAAATTCGGCCCCGCAGCCACCGCGGCCGCGTTACAGAATACTGCGCCGCACAGCAAAAGTGACGTCGAGGAAATCGAAGAGGAAGATGTCGTCTACTTCAACGGCGCTCCGGAATCAGATTCTGCGAAACCTTTCCTGAGCCCGCTCCGCGACATCAGTCAGCATCCCATCGAGATTCCGGGGGAACGATGATCGCTGATCATCGACAGGCGGGTGCGTCCAGTACACTGGCCGCCATCTTGCCCTGAGGTGATACGGGATCTCGCAGATGTAGGTCCGCCGCTCCGTCGGCGGACATCTATCGCCTTTCGGAAATCCTCTCAGTAAAACCACACTCCCAATGTTTGCAGAACAGAGCAGGCTGGACCACACGAACCCGAAGCGTCAGCGAGGTAAGGCTTTGCGGCCCTCGCTGACGTGTCGGGTTACTATCAGCGGCGACCGCGTGAAGTCTATCACTGAAGTTCAGTCCATTCCGCGAGTAAGAAACGATGCGGGACCGATGCTCAGTTGCTTTTCACCTCGGGCTGTTCCTGTTCCTGCGGCATCAGGCCGTTGGCCAGAAGGCGTCCAAAAATCTTGACGAAGCCTTCTTCAAGGCGGATGCGGACGCGAGCCCCGGTTTCGGTCAGGCGTGAATCCATTTCGATGCGGTCGTCGCCTTCGGCCAGAGTTTCGCGGAAAATCTCCCCTCCGCGGTCACGACGACGGGCCTGAGCAGCTCGCCGCCCGTCACGTGCATTATCTCCGCCGTTGCCACTTCCGGCAACGGCTTCCGGTTTGGCACCTACCGGACCTGTTGGTGATGGAATAGCTGCTAGCTTTGTCGAAGCTTCAGCCCCTGCCGCCTGTTCTTTTGCTTCGCGTTCTTTCTTGCCGGCAGTTTCGGCAATCGTGGCCATTTCGACGAGTTGATTCACGTTCACGATGATCCGGAAATTTGGCGGTGTGCGGAATTCCTGAGGCGACTGATTGGCTTCCTCCAGCTGATCCATCACGCCTTTGAGTGTGTTGTAAGACTCCTCACCTCCCAGAACTGCCCACACCGAACGAGCACCGACACCGACCGTCAGTCCAATATCCTTGCCGAAGACTTCAACGGCTTCTGTTGGCTGCTGAGCAAAGGTTAACCGGTGAAACGTGATTCCCTGATGCTCACCCGATCCGATCTGCAGAGTCCCCGCCTGCTTGATTTCGTCCACGTCTTTCAAACGCGTGAACGCATCCAGCAGACCAGCGCCCATGGCATCGCCTTCTTCGACGCGGGATGCCCCCACAATCGCCAGTTTGCCCGAGGAATCCCGATAAAACTGTGCAAAGACATCGACATGTCCGACTTCCAGACTCTTCTGAATCGCGGAGAGGCCTTTGCCAATCGGACTGTTTTCATCCGGTGTGGCACCGAGCTTGTTTTCTTCGATGAGTCGCGTGACTTCCATGCGGATGCCGTCGACCATTTCGATGTAGGCTTCCTTGTCGCGGTCGGCCATCATGGATGACATAGAAAGGGACACAGCTGCGTTTTCGTCCAGCAGCGGTATGAAGTAGCTTTGTCGTTCTGTCGACTGCAGGATCTCCTTGAGCAGCTTCGTGCCTTCCAGAGCATCGATCACAAAGTCAATGTTCACTGCATGTTCTTCCTGCACGACGTCCAGGCCGATCGTGATCTTCTGGCACTCCAGGACGAATTGATTCAATGCCTGCAGCGCACGTTCGCCCTCGGTTTTGCGGATGCTATACGCTCCTTCTGGTTCATCGTCTCGCTGCTGCAACTGGGTCGAAATCCCGGACGTGATCACGCTCATCAACAGCGTGCGAGTTGCGATCGGCAGCGATTCCACATCCAGACTCACGGACACATCAAACTGCTGTGCCTGGCTGGCCAGCAACTGAGCCGGATTGGGCAACTTGCGGTCGAGTGCCTCTTCGGGAGGGTCGTTGCCCAGCGGCATGAATGCATATCCGTCTCGAAGCAGAATCGGATATGTGCGGTTCGGAGCAATAACTTCGTATCGGCCCTCTTCGGTGGTCTTGCTGATGACGACGGGGGCCTTTTCGACCAATTTGGTAGCGGCTTCCACAGAATCGACTGGCACAAAGCCAATGAACTCAGGAAGCGGTGGAAATGCGACCGGCAAATAGACCATCACGCCAAACGGCTTTTCCCGATTGAAGCCTTCCAAATCGTTCAGGGATCCGGACAGCCAGTCCTCCACAAGCTTAAACGCCTCAGGAGTTCCTGCTGCGTCAAAGATATAGCGGGCTTCCTCGACAAAGCGGTCGGCACTGGCAAACGTGACGGTGGCGAGCGGACGAGTCCCCTCTTCGATCAGCGTGAACCCTTTCTCTTCCGTTTTTTCATCGGATTTCGTTTGTCCATTGGCTGCAGGAGCAGAATAAATCCCAGCCATCGCGAACGTCAGCGAAAGCAGGATTCGCCCGCAATAACTGGCAATTTGTCCTGACATACGACTTGAAGGAAAATGCATGGGAAAACCTGCGTTGAAAAAGTAGATTCGGCTGACTGATGTCGTGTGTACTGAACGACCTAATGCCGGGAAATTCGCTGTCGGGCGGAAATTCTCCGCCTTGAAATGAAGAAACTCCCGCCTGAACGAAAGGATTCGCGATGGAGGCCAACCAGTGCAAGGATTCTCGTAATTTCTGGCTGATTTCGGACCGTGCGGGCCATTAAGTCTCAGCGGACAGTGTCCTCCAGTCAAGAACAGCGGTGTTATTAACGAAGGAACACAGCCGGCAAAAAAATTGCTGGCAGAAAAATAAATTGCAGAAAGACGTGCAGTCGTGGCCGGTATTTTTCTGCCGCCCATTTTTCTGCCGCCCATTTTCTGCCAGACCTGACTTCTGCAAACAGCCGTCTGAATATCTTCGCAGGAGAACAATCGGGTTAATTTCGCTTTCGACCGCGTGAGGCATATCAGACCCTGAAACGCCCCATCGACGTGACGGCGACGGACATTGCTCTGCACCGCACAACAAGTGAACATATGATCAATTTCTGCTTGAGCCGGATCGATTCGGGTACCGCCCAAACAGGCGAAAGTTGCCGAGTGTGCAGGTTGTGTTTCGGGTTTCGGCAGATGCGTCTTACGCGACGCGTAAACCGCTGAAAATTTAGGTCCACGAACCCGGCAAACCCTGTTGATGGCGTTTCCGGGCACAGTTACAACGGGCGGCGTCTCTTGATGGAGATGTTCCGCCCTCATCGTGGCGTGGCGTCTCTGTCGACACGGCTGATCCCGGATTCTGGTTCGAACATGAAGTTCGATGTCCGGCGACCAGTTGGAGACTCAACAAGCACCAGTGATCACGGACAGGCCTCCCCCGGCTTGTCCTTCGCGACGCCAAATCGGTGGCGCGAATCACAACCTTGGTTTGAGGAACGTCATGAAGATCGTTCAGAACCCCAATCGCTGGCTGAAGAAACTATCCCGAGCGGCTGCTCTGGTGGGACTCATGACCAGTTCCGGATCCGCGTTGTCCCAGGACGACGACTACACATTCGGCAGAACGCCAACCGGCTCAGCGTCCGAAGTCCAGGATTACAACCGTGACGGATTCGGGGTTCAGTTTCGCGGAGGGCATACGACCGGCCCTGCGCTGGGACGAACTCAATCCATCAGCCATATCAATCTGACGCCGTTTTTCAATGTCGAAGATGGGTTGTTCTTTGGCGATTCCAGGCTGTCGATGGCCAACGAGGGCGAACTGGCATGGGCTTTCGGCGGTGGTTATCGACAGTATGTTTCTGCATGGGATGTTGTCGTTGGTGCGAACAGTTACTTTGATGCCGACCAGCTGACGGGCGCTCATCTGAAGCAGTGGGGTGTTGGTGCAGAACTGCTCGCAAATAATTGGGAAGCACGGGGAAACTACTACCAGCCATTCGACAGCGTTCCGACTCTGAGCGGCCAGCGCGTGGATCCCGGGAGCGTGGCATTTACCGGCGAGAACATCACGTTCGCCCGCATTGACACGTTTGCCGAGGCACTCAAAGGGTTCGATGCAGAAGCAGGCATTCTGTTGCCCGGCGAAATATCCGAACGCTTCGATCTGCGGGCATTTGGCGGCGGCTACCACTATGAAGGTGCCAACGTTCCGGGGTTTACCGGATGGTCTTCCCGGCTGCAGGCCGATATCGCGGGTTGGCTGGAACTGGGTTTGAAGGTCACCGACGACAAACTATTCAACACCACCGTGTCGTTCAGTGCTGTCGTCCATCTTGGCGGATTCAGCAGTCAGGAGCATACGAAGCGTTCGGCCATTCAACGGTTTCGTGATCCTGTTCGCCGGAACATGAACATCCTGGCAGCGCTCACCGACATCACCGCTGCAGGTCAACTGGCGACAACTGTCGGTGGCGTACCTCTGACAGTCGCCCACGTCAACAGCAACGCGACGGGCCCCGTCTTTAACGGGACGGTGAACAATCCGTTCGATCTGTTGACTCAGGGCCTGGGAGCAGGCACAGACATTGTCTTCGTGCATGCCGGAAGTCAGTTCAATGTGGCACCGCAAAACGTCGTCAATCTGCTGCCGGGCCAGCAGGTCATTGGAGAAGGCTTCATCCAGCCGGGTCGCAACACGAATTCCACGATCATCGTCGATCTGCTCGGCACACCAACTCCGATTCCGCTGCCAAAATCACCGACCTTCGCTGCCAACCCGACGTTCCTGCGACCGATAATCGGCAACACTCTGGGCAATACGGTAACCATGGCTCAAGGCAGCCAGTTCTCGGGCTTTATCATCGACAGCCCGACCGGCAGCGGGATCTTCAGCAACGGCGTGGGTAACACGATCATCAATGATGTCCTTGTACAGAATGCCGGCGTTTCCGGAATCCAGCTGCTGAACACGATTGATACCACAAGAATTACGAATACGACGCTGGTTTCCAGCGCAGCGGCAACCGGCCCACTGTTCCATGTGAATGGCGGCAATGGGATCGTGACCTTTGGCTCCACGGATCGCGCCGCGAATGGCTCCACGAACATCTTCGGGCTGGCTTCGCTCACCAACACGTCTGCGCAACCGGCAGTCACGATTGAGAACATGACGGGTGGCCGAGTTGACATGACAAACTCGAACAATACCACCACAGGCGGAGGCGGCATTCTGATTCAGAACAACACGGGAGGTTCAGCGACGATCGATAATGTATCCGTTACGGACAGCCCGGGTAACGGAATTGCGATCATCGACAGCGCCGGCGTCTATACGTTCAACAAGACCAACACGCAGTTGGCGCAGATCACAATCGATAATGCGACACTCCAGAGCGTCCTCATCAGCAACGCATCGGGTCAGGTGAATTTCACCGACGCACTGCTGATTGCAAATCGAAATGCCGAAGGCATTGAAGTTCGCCAGTCCTCCGGGCTAGCAATATTTTCAGACGTCGTAACGATCAACGGACTGGGCGCCGGAGCGGGCGCGCAAGCGGCGGTCTCCATCCATAATCAACTGGCCGGGGGCTTTGTGACATTCCGGGATGACCTGGTCATATCCGCCGGGGCTGTCGGTCGCGGAAGCAACGGGAATGGCATCAATATCAGCAACAACCTGGCTGGCAGCGGGGTCAGTGTTCTGGGCGATGTTTCCATCGACGCCACAGACCTGGCCTCCATTGCGGTGAACGCGAATGCCGGTGCCGTCCAGTTCCAGGGATCAACCCGAATCACTCGACGCCTGCAGGAAGGCATTCTGGTAACGAATTCCTCGGGCCCGGTCCAGTTTGGGAATACATTAGCGGACCTGACAAGCATTCTGAACGACAATGTTCTTCCGTCGCTGTTTGCCGCGATGTCATTCACCGGAAACTCGGGTGGAATTTCTGTCCAGAACACCTTCATTGAGAACGCTCAGGGCGGAGGCCTCGGTGGTGCCGGTGTCGGCATCAACGTTGTGAACAATACCGGAGCGGTCAGCTTTGGTGCGATCGATGTCGAGTCGTTTGACGGTATCGGTGTTTTTGGTTTGAACAACACCAGTATTCGCATCGGCGATGGTACCATTGTGACAGACGCCGCCGCAGCCGTCGATATTGAAGAAACCGGTATCGACATCGTCCTGGAAAGCGTCACAAGCACGAATTCTCCGAATTACGGCATCCGGCTGGTTGAGACCAATAAGACGGGATTCAGGACGTTTGACGTCGATCCGAACATCGTCAACGCGGTGCCGGGGGACGGCGGTCAGATTCTCAACGCCACGGGCGACGGGCTGGACAACAATGACTCCGCAGGCGTCTTCCTGAGCAATGCCGGTCAGGTGCGTCTGCGAGCCATGCAGATTGAAAACAACGAATTCGGTATCCGAATTCGCAACACCGAAACGACACCAGGCCTTGCCGACAATATCAAGCAGAACTTTGTCCTCGAAACTTCCACTGTCCTCGATTCCAATATTCGCGGGCTCGACAGCCAGGATCTGATGGATCTGGATATCGAAAACTCGACATTCGACAACAACGGTGACGATCCCGCAGAAGGCCGCGAATCGATTCTGCTCGACTACACTGTTCGTCTCGATCTGGACACGATCACACGCTTTGATCAGGCACAAGACCCGTTTGTGGTCCTGATCCAGGACACAGACTTCACTTCAAACACAACGGACGTGATCCGCATCACCCAGTCAAACGGAGCGGCAAATGGAGCTGCCATCCAGACGGATCTCTTCCGCAATACGTTTACCGTCAGTGACACAAGCGATCCGGCTGGTTCCGGCGTGTTCGACGACGCCTTTATTTTCGACTGGAATGGACCAGTACGGGCTCGCATCGACGGCAATACCTTTGACATGATCGCTGCCCAGCAGGCCCAGGCGATCAGCTATCGAACACGATCACTCACCGATGAGGTCGAACTTTCGATCCAGAACAATATTATCAACGTCAACAACGTCACTCAGAACGTCGGAGCTGTCGATGTGCGAATCGACGGTCCGGCTTTGATGAACACGCTGGAATTCCGCACCGCGAATAACGAGTTGAACGTCGGTGATGGCGGGGCGCTTGGCGTCGGGGTCGGTGGCCGTCCCATCGGTCTGCGTTATCAGCTTGCGGCTGATACAGACCTGGCGATGGTTAACAACGACATTATTATCAGCGGCGACGGAGGCACCGGAATTCAGTTCGTGCGGACTGCCGCCCGTTCCAGCTTCCGGATCGACGGCAACCGCATCGGTCTGGCCGACTTTAGTACTGCGGCAGAACGCGGAATTATCTTTAGCCAGGTCACCGGTGTTGTCCAGCTGTTTGGCAACATCAATAATCTCGTGGTCATCCAGCAGAACCTTCTGCCGGGCAACGGCGTTGTAGAACAGGCATTCTTTATGCCGCTTGGTTCAAACAATGGGCAAATTATCGTGAACGGCGTCCTGGTGCCGTAAGGGCTGCGTGATACTCGACGCGATCCGAAATGAGAGGTCCTTGTTTGCCGCTCTTTTATTTCTGACATCCCGGCGTGGCAGACTCGTATCCCGCCGCAGGCTGTTTACAATCCCGCCGTCATGGCTAATGCAGGACGGCAGGTTCCTTCGACTCTTGCTGAACTGACGGCGTTGGTGGGAACGGCTCCGGGGTTTGCTGAGGTACTTGCCTCGCTGCATTCCGGCCGGAGCGCGACGATTGACGGCGCTTGGGGTTCGTCGTGCGCGCTGAGTCTGGCGGCGATCGCCGCAGCGGACCTGAAACGCTCACACCTGGTCGTGCTGCCCACGATTCGCGACGCAGAAGAATTCATCGATGAACTGTCGGACATCACGATGTCGCCCGTGTTGCTGTTCCCGGCATGGGAGAGTCTGCCGGATGCCATTGATGCCGGGGACGCAGTCTACGCTGCACGCCTTGCCGTCGTCCGTCGTTTGAATCAGACAGATCGGACGCCCGCTCTGGTGGTGACGTGTGTCCCGGCCCTGTTGCAGCCGGTGCCCGCCCGTGACGCCATCAAAGCCGCCACACGCACCATTTCCGTCGGCGACGAACTGCCACTGGATGAATTGATCGAATGGCTGATCGCGCGGGGATTTGAGCGTGTCACTGCCGTCGAACTTCCGGGTGAGTTCTGTATTCACGGCGGCATCCTGGACATTTTTCCTGCGTCAGAACCCGACGCCATTCGGATCGAGCTGTTCGGCGATGAAATTGAATCGATCCGTTCTTTCAACGTCGAAAGTCAACGGCGGCTGGAAGACCTGAAGAGCATCTCATTGACGGCCACAACTCCGACTGGAACTTCGGCGAGCGGGGCGGCGGCAGGCCCCAGGTCCAATGCGACGAAAACCGCGGCAACGCGTTCTGGTGCGCCCGACACCCCGTCGCCCGTCTTTTCCGGCCCGACCGAAAGCCTGATCGATTCGCTGCGGTCATCAACCATCGTTGTGCTCAACGACCTGCAGCAATCCATCAGCGAAGGCCGGATGTATCTGCAGCGACTTTCAAGCCCGGTCGGCCTTTACAGCGTCGATGCCACGATGGCCCGACTGACAGAATTTCCTTCCGTGACGATCGATGCTCTCGGAGCGGACAGTTACGAAACTTCCTGTCATCTGAGTATCGAACCGATTGAGCGCCTCTCCGGCAGTCGTCGCGATGCCCTTGTGGAACTTTCTGAACTGCTGGGACCCGGCGACCGCGTTTTGCTCTGCTGTCACAACGAAGGCGAACACGAACGACTTTATGAACTGATCAAAGAAACCGATGCTTCGCACAACACGGCACTGGCATCGCGAATTCGCCTCACCACAGGCCGATTGCGTCGAGGTTTCCGACTGATCGATCATGCCCTGATCGTGATCAGCGACAACGAACTCTTTTCCCGCGCAGCAACTCGTGCGACGACCCGGAAGAAGCGTACGGATTCGAGAACGATCGACACTTTCCTGGATCTGCGGGACGGGGATCTGGTCGTGCATGTGGCGCACGGCATCGCAAAGTATCGCGGCATGGCAAAAGTGGAAAACAGCGGCCAGCAGGAAGAACACATGCTGCTGGAATTCCGTGACAGCGTCATCGTCTACGTGCCGGTGTCACTCATTCATCTGGTCCAGAAATATATCGGCCCCGCCAAGACATCGCCCGAACTCACAAAGTACGGCGGCACGTCGTGGCTGAAGAAAAAGGATCAGGTTGCCGAAGCCGTTTCCGACATGGCCACCGACATGTTGAAACTCCAGGCGGAACGTGCATCGCGGCCAGGCCTTCAGTGCCCGCCGGATACGCACCTGCAACAGGAATTTGATAAAGCATTTCCGTTCACTGAAACCGTCGATCAGGTCTCTGCCATCGCGGATCTGAAGCAGGATATGGAGCAGCCGAAACCTATGGATCGTCTGATCTGCGGCGATGTGGGTTTCGGTAAAACAGAAGTCGCCATGCGGGCGGTCTTCAAAGCCGTCGATAGTGGTCGTCAGGTTGCCGTGCTCGTGCCCACGACTGTGCTGGCTGAACAGCATTTCCGTACATTCAGTCAGCGGATGGCTGAGTTTCCGGTCACGGTGGAAATGCTGTCCCGCTTCCGCACCGCCGCTGAACAGAATCGCATCATCGCCCGTCTGAAAGATGGCGCGATTGATGTGGTCATCGGAACGCACCGCCTGGTTTCCAAGGACATCAAGTTCAAGAATCTCGGCCTGCTGGTGATTGACGAAGAACAGAAGTTCGGCGTCAAGGTGAAGGAACGATTGAAACACATCCGAGCGGAAGTCGATGTCCTGACGCTCACGGCGACTCCGATCCCGCGCACGCTGCACATGTCGCTGCTGGGGATCCGCGACATCAGCAGCCTGACAACTCCGCCCCGGGATCGTGTGCCCATCGAAACCCGCGTCGGACGTTTTGACGAAGCACTCGTGCGGAGCGCCATCATTCGCGAACTCAATCGCGGCGGTCAGATTTACTTCGTGCACAATCGAGTCCACGATATCGAACAGATTGCTCAGAGGCTGAAACGCATTGCCCCCGAGGCCTCACTGACGATCGCTCACGGACAGATGCACGAAGACGATCTGGAAGCCGCCATGATCGAATTCGTCACCGGCAAGGCCGACATTCTGCTGGCCACGACGATCATTGAAAGCGGGCTGGATATCCCGAATGCCAATACGATGTTCATCCATCAGGCGGACATCTACGGTCTGGCCGATCTGCATCAGCTTCGTGGCCGCGTTGGTCGAGATCGCCACCGGGCGTATTGCTATCTGCTGCTGGAAGACGGCCGCACCGTCACGACCAAGGCGACGCGCCGCCTGAAAGCGATCGAAGAATACAGCGAACTCGGGGCCGGCTTCCGCATCGCGATGCGCGACCTGGAAATTCGCGGAGCCGGTAACATTCTGGGCACAGAACAAAGCGGAAATATCGCGGCGGTGGGCTATGAACTGTACTGTCAGTTGCTGGAAAATTCGGTTCGAACTCTGAAGAAGCAACCGTTGCGATACCAACGTCACTGCAAAATCGAACTGCCGGTGTCCAACTTTATTCCGGACAAGTACATCGCTGAACAGAAACTCAAAATTGAAGTCTACCGCCGACTGTCGCAGGCCAATTCGCTCGAACAACTGAGTGAACTGGAAGAAGAACTTCGCGACCGCTTCGGTCCCATCCCCACCGCTGCCCGCCGGATGCTGCAACTCCGGGAACTCAATCTCCGCGCATTGGGCTGGAAGATCGAAAACATCCATTTAGAGACCGGCTACGCGGTTTGTCGTTACCGTGACGCCAAACTCATTCGGATGCTGTCTCATCTGCACAAAGACCATCTCCGCGTGGTCGATGCCCACGATGCCTACTGGCCGCTGGAGGCCGAAGAAACCGATGGCCCCGCTGTCCTCGACGAACTCATCGCCGCCCTTTCCGCCGCCCAGCCTCCCGTACCGGAAACCTGACTCGTCGGCTTTGCACACAATTCAATGTGCGATTACCGTAGCTTGGACATTCATGTCCGAGATATTGGCCAGGCACCGGCGCATTGTTGAACGACTGTCAAGGCACAATAATCTTCGTTTCGACGGTGTTTCATGGCCATGCGACGGACATGAATGTCCATCCTGCATAAGATCGCTCCGTCATCGCGCCCAAAACTCCACTCGTCGGCAACGTGTTCTGAAAAGTAAGCGTATCTAAACGGGCGACGGCTCTATCCACACAATCTTGCCAGATCACGCAGTGCATCGAAAACGTCATCGAGTTCAGGCACCCGTGCGCCAGCGACGCGACCGTTGCGGTCGCATTCACTGAGCAGCAGCAGAGTTTCATAGTCCGGCGAAGCTTTCAGTCGCTGATGGGCTCGGAATCCGATCGTGCGATCGCGAATCTGATGCGCCTCCATGTGGTGTTCAATCAGCCAGGCTGATCGCGGAGTGATGTGGCCTTGCAGCGCCTCAAGCCCCGATCCGACGTGATCTACGGCATCCAGCCCCTTACCGACATCGTGCAGCAGTGCGGCCAGTTGAAACTCTTCGTCGTAAGGAAGTTCATTAACCGCAAGCACATAACACTGCAGCAGATGGTACAGCACGTCGCCCTCCGGATGATGGACTTTTCCCTGCATGACACTCGCCAGCGGAAGCAGCAACGAACGATAGACCTGAAAGCGATCAATGGCCGCTTCGGCGGCAAGGACTTCGCTTTCAAGATCCTGATCCGGATACTGCTGTTTCATGAACGCTTCAAATTCCGGAAGCGTTGCGCGTTCGATGGCTTTGCCGGTGATGGAACTCTTGAATGCGAACGAGGCTTTATCCGGAGCGTACATCGTCAGTTCAATCGGGTATCGATCCTGAATATGGAGATGCGTAAAAATCCGCTCCTCACCATGATTGCGGACGACTTTGCGTTCCACGCGATAGTCGAATCCTTCTGCATCCAGGCACGACTCAATCGGTTCGGTTGAAGCTGCAAAAATATGAATATCGATGTCAGACCCGTGTCGAATATGCCCGGTGAACGTGCTGCCGATAATCTTTGGGCGGAATCGACACAGAAGTCGCATGACTCGCAGCGCTTCGACCCGCATTTCCCGCAGACGGTCGAAGCGAGAACTGCCTTCGAACAGATTCGCCATCCGCTGAATTTCGTCCCGGATTTCAGCATTGGTCGGCAGCTCAGAAGGCTTAACCCAACCCTTGCACAGTCGCTTCGCGGCCTTCAGCTTTGCTCGATAATACTCAGTCTGATTCCGCGAATACATCAGCCTCGCCGCTTCAACAACGATGGCACGTCTCAGTCGTTCATTTGTCATGCATTGTGTGTCGGGATTCAACTGCCAGCGTCTGAGCTCGCACCGATGCTGAACTCACCGTCGCTGACAAGGATTCCAGCCCCGGCATTCGCCGACACATGGGGTCTGGAATCGAAGAGGACTCTGGTTGGAGTGCCTTTGCAGACACGGCATGGCAGGATTGGTTCGCAACAAAATGATCTATTAAGCACCCATGCACAAGTTTCATCATTTAACCGCGTGGCCAACGCCCCGCACTTTCGCGAAGTAAAGGTTGGTGCTTAAGCGGGCGCAGATCATTGATTCAAACGTTCCCCTTATCAACGGTTGACAGGACGATTGGGGACACGACGATGAATCGCAAATTGTGTTTCTAATCGTCCTGACCATAATCGTCCTGTCAACATCAGAAGCGAAGTTCAATTGCCGAGACTGAAAAAGAGGCTGCGCGTTGTCGTTCATCGCAGTTGTCAAACCTCTGTTCCAATGGCGTAAAGCCAGTGGGGACAGCCCTGTCGCGTTCGTGCCGCTCCTGTTTCGTTTCCAAACCTGCGGTCCACTGGCACAGGCAGGCTGTCGATTTAATGTATTTTCGCAACCCGAAACGTCAGGGAGGGATGAAATGGCCTGCATTCTTCGTCTCAAATCCCTCGCTGACGCGTCGGGTTACAATTAAATCGACAGCCTGCAGGGCCAGTGGGGCCGAAAAGACGCCAGTGTACTTGTAATTCGCCTACGCCTACGGCTCGCCGTTAAACGAATTATGCTCGATAACTTGTGCATCCGTGCTTAGTGAGCGAGGAATACGCATTCGACAATCACACTTGCCCCTTGTTCTGCCCCCTCACTCTCCTTGGCCACGAGAGCGAAGTTGCTGCTTCAATTGAACTTCCAGTTCCGCCAGTTGAGACGCATTGCATCCGGAAAACTCGTCCATTGCCCATGGACGTACACCAAGCAGTTCCTGCAGCAGAAGGAGACGACCGACGATCACGCCTTCCTGTCGACCTTCCTGAATCCCTCGCTTCAGCGCCTCCTGCAGCCTGGATTCTTCGTCACGCTGAAACTTCAGACGGGCGTCATAGAGCATACGTTGTTCGGGAGTATGTGAGATCATTTCCAGCACTCCTGCGGCTTCTGCGATTTCCTCATCCGGAAACAGACGACCGATTTCGCTTTGTGTCAATTGTTCAGCGTTTCTCAGAAAATAGCCCCAGCGCTCTGCTGGAGATGCACTGTACACATTCTGTGCAGTCACCTGAAGTTTTGACAATTCCAAAAGATGGATTTGCAGATCATCCGTCAAAATCAAGCCCGCTTTTTCCCGTAATCGAAAGTCAAGTTGCAGTGCCGGGGTCTGCGGAAACATGGCCTGCGTCAGGACGCAGATGCTGATTGCCGGGCGAAGAACAGCGTAACTGGAGCTTTCCTTCAACTGACTCACATACAGGCAAGATGCATAATAGGCCAGTCGCTGCGTCAATGCGGCCGACAACGATGTCTGCATTTCAATATTCAATAATCGCCCGTGTTCATCTGTCGCCAGAATATCCAGCACCGACAGCTTGTCGTCTTCAAACTCCTTGCCCAGAAAGGGATTCAGAATCTCTACCTGAGTGATTCTGGGCTGATCGTCCAGAATTGAATTCAAGAAATGGATCGTGACACCGGTATGCTCGGGACTGCCCAGCATTAGCTTGAACGCAAAATCCACGGTCGGACTGATGCCTATCGCCATAAGTCTGTCACCACATACTGCCTGCACTCACCGCTTGGGGGACCACTACAAAGCGGAACGCAGTACAGTGTAGCAGCTGAATGACACAACGGAAAACGCAACCCTGTCGCTGAGTGTTGTCAAATTCACGAAGGTGCATACTCTCAGGATCTGCGGGCAGAACTGAGGAGCTTGAAACAACTGGTCACAGGCAGCTTCATGTGGAAAAAGTTGTGCAAATTCTGCATGATTTGCGAAAACGCCGTAATCAACATTCTTAAATTCATGGTGCATCAGCAGGTTGGGCTGCGGTCAAAAGCCCTTCGATTCTTAAAGCAGTTCCTTCAGCTTCATCTTCTGAGAAACCACCAGTCAACGTTATATATCTTCCCACTGGTCCATCGACTCGGCCCGCGGACACAACAGTCCCGTCAACGACCAATGCGATTCGACGATTGGACTGCACCTTTGTGGTATCCGAAATTCTCTTTTCTCCCGCAGGCGTAAATGTCAACACGATGCCTGGCTGTCCATCTTCCGCTGCGAATGCAGAGACGCGAGCAATCTGCGTTTCATCGACAATGACTTCGGTTGAAACGAAGATTTTTTCGTTAGAGCCCATAATGCCCTTCATCGTTGTCGCGATCAGATTGTCTGCGTCCCTTGTTTCACTCCATCGTAAGCTAACTCTTGGGATGATGAGGCTGACATGGGTCGGCTTTTGTATTTCTGAAACTTGAGGTTTGTCATTCGTGCAGCCCAAAACCAGCAATACAAAAATGATCATCGCTCTACTGCACGTCGATTGCATTCTTCACCTTGATTCACGGAATGAGTTGCGTTCTGTCTGGCGGGATGGATGCTGAGGCAATGTTCGCGCGTTGAACTTTGCAGCTTCGTATGGTTCCGAGAATGTATGCGGAAGCACCCAAAACTACACGACGGCAGCGAGCACACGATACTTTTCGAACCTCGGATTTTCAATCGAGTGCGAACAGAATTGAAAGGGATTGAAGCGTCATATGAGACTACTATTCGGGTATGGCTGCCTCTCATCAGTATGAACATTCCTTCGGCTCCGATTGGGAAGCAATGCCTTCGTGGCGCACATAACCAGGTAGGCGGGATCAAGGTGCGGAGCTCCGGCGATCGAATGAACGCCGACGTGATCGCACGCAACACCTGCCGGAACGGCGCTGCGCTTGGTCCGGCCTACATTTGCTCAATCCAGCAGGACCAGCGTGTCGGGCAACTCGTTAATGTCGTGAACCGTGCGAGGCAGTGCGGATTCCAGTGAAGCGGTGGCATGATGAATCGTGTCACAGATGGCCGCAGCCACGTCTTCGTTGCCAAGACTGGTCGTCAGTCTTTGGCAGAGATCTTCACAAAACGTCTGACCGAGTGCCTCCACAACACTGCGGTCGCCGAGCACAACAGCCATGCGTTCATACAGCGACACGAAGATCAGCAGGCCCGATGCTCCCGTGGTGTGGTGGACTCGACGATCAAAGAACAGTTCCCGTGCACGGAGATTGACTTCTTCTTTCATTTGCTGCCGAGGCGTGAACAAACGCCGGAGGCTGTGAAGTCGTTCAGCAATTGCTGCACCGGCGACGAAGCAGAGCAGCATGACAATGGCCAGCAGCACAACCTGTCCCCCCATCGGAATCCCGCCCCAGCTGCCGGCATCCGTATGTCC
>JBBJME010000419.1:0-4540 GCA_037719765.1 Planctomycetaceae bacterium | reverse complement strand
AATACCCGTAATTATGCTCTGCGAAACGGTGCGGGACTGTGGACGAGTGCTCCGTATCATGAAGTTGCGGACGACATTCAGGCCTTGCGATTCAGCTTCCGCGATCGACTGCAGACGAAAGTCGGTCCTGCAAACGCACCGCGCATTCGCGACTGGATGAAGTGGGAATACGGAGCGACATTCTTTCCAAACGCGCAACGAGACAACTTTGGTGAAGACTTCGGCCTGCTCTACAACCACTATAGCTGGAATCTCAGTGACCGGACCACGGTGCTCGCCAACGCAAACTGGGATCTGTTCAGTCCGGCCCAGAACCTGTGGAGCGTCGGAGTTCTCAGTCAGCGAAGTCTGCGGGGGAGCGTCTATCTGGGCTTCCGGCAGGTGACGGCGACAGATTATCTGGACAGCCGGACGTTGATCGCCAGCTACAGCTATCAGATGAGTCCAAAATGGATCTCGACTGCGTCGTATGCATATGATGTCGGCGAAAGTGAACTTCGCGGTACGTCACTCACGGTTTCGCGCGTTGGTCTGGACTGGATTCTGCACTTCGGCCTCGGCTATGACGTCAGCAAAGACAACGTGGGCCTCGGCGTTTCATTTGAACCCCGCTTCGGGCCTCCTTCACCGACGAACCTGAGTTACCTGCTGGGAATTCAGTAACCGCCGTCGCCTCAGTCAGGGTCGATCGAACCTGAATACTGGAGTTGTCTCTCGGACGGCAGATCAGAACACTGAGAACCCCTGCAGAATCATCCCCGCGGGATCCATTTATCTGGCAAGTGTAGGCCGAGCGATTGCCGGACTGGGTTGCCTCAGTAATTCGCGATTCAGGCACGCACGGTTGAAAGACATCAGCAATCACGGACAATAACAGAAAACCTGAGGAAACTCGGGTCCCACCGTGTCGTTTCCGAACGAATCATCCCGCCGTACGCATTCATGAACAGGATTCCGATGAAATACGCTGTTCGCATAAGCCTCTTTGTGATTTCCGTGCTGGGTCATGCTGCGCCGTTGCTGGGACAGGACTCTGCGGCGGCAGTGAAGGGATCAGTTGACTTCAATCGTGATGTGCGGCCAATTCTTTCGAACCACTGTTTTCAGTGTCATGGAGAAGATGCCAATGCGCGGGAAGCAGATCTGCGGCTGGATGTCAGAAGTGCGGCAATTGAAATGCGGGCGATTGTGCCGGGGCAGGTGAACGAGTTCGATCGTCGCTCGAATCACGTCACACGACCCTGACGAACGCATGCCGCCGGCGAGTGTCAACAAGCCGCTGTCGGAAAACAGATCGCCGTGCTGACGCAATGGATCAGCGAGCGCAAATTATGAAGAGCACTGGGCTTTTCAAAAAGTCGTGCGGCCTCCAATACCAATGCTGCCCGACTCAACATGGCACCGCAACGAAATCGACATGTTCATTCTGCAGCGACTGACGGCAGAGTCTCTGCAGCCATCCATGCAGGCTGAAAAACCCGAATTGATACGTCGCCTGTATCAGGATCTGCTGGGTCTGCTGCCGACGGTGGCGGAGACCGAACAGTTTCTCCAGGACACAGCACCGGATGCCTTCGAAAAACTCGTGGATCGTTTGCTGAGCAATCCGCATTACGGCGAACGCTGGGGACGTCACTGGCTGGATCAGGCGCGGTATGCCGATTCCAACGGGTACACGATCGATAGCCCGCGGGTGATGTGGCCTTATCGTGACTGGGTTATCCATGCGATCAACACGGACATGCCGTTCGATCAGTTCACGATCGCCCAACTCGCCGGCGATCTCCTTCCCGATGCCACGAAATCACAGAGAGTCGCGACCGCCTTTCACCGCAACACCATGATCAATGAAGAAGGCGGTGTGAAGCCTGATCAGTTTCGACACGAGGCCCTGATTGATCGAGTCAATACGACGGGATCTGTCTGGCTGGGGCTCACAATCGGATGTGCGCAGTGCCACTCGCACAAATTTGACCCGATCAGCCATGATGAATACTACAAGCTCTACGCCTTCTTCAACGGTGCCGCTGACACAAACAACGTCGGCGAAACGGTTGAGGTACGCGAGGATGAAATGTTTGGCTGGAGCGAGGCGCTGCAACAGCAGTTGAAGGAACTGCAGGACGTGCAGCAGGAAAAGGCAACGATTGAAAAGAATGCGCCAGTCCATCCAATGCTCGCCGAACTCCCGTGGAACTGGCAGCCGGCGAAAGTCACAGCCGTCAGAGCCTCAGGCAGCTCAATCCTGAAAATTGCCGAGGATGGCGCGCTGCTGGTGAAGTCAGATCCGGCGGCCAATGACAGCCTGTCCGTGACTGTCGAACTTCTGAACTACCGCCACCGCCGGCCGATTACTGCCGTTCGACTGCGGACACTGACGCACCCCAGCCTTCCGTCCAACGGTCCAGGTACAGCGGGAAACGGGAATTTTATCCTGACTGACATCGCGCTGAAATCGGGCAGTGTTGAGTCTCGCTTTGTGCAGGCATGGGCCGATCACAGTCAGCCGGACTATTCGGCGGACAACGCCATCGATGAGAAGGCCAACACCGGTTGGGCGATCAATGTCGATGGAGCACAGGTTGCTCGCGGGGCAAAAATGAACGCGCCGCACGAAGCCATCTTTCGACTGGCTCAGCCAGTGATTTTGTCCGCTGAGCCACTGATGGTCGTGCTGAAGCATGAGTTGAACAAGAACTATCTTATCGGACATTTCGCACTGGATCTGTCTACGGTCTCCCCGGTCATCGTCACACCCGCAGATGAGTCAATGGAGCGGCTGGCCGAAATCAAACGTCGCATCAGCGAATTGGAAGCTTTGCTGCCGGGCAAAGGCACCGCGGTCCGACAAATGGTCATAAAGGATCTTGAGACGCCGCCCGAGACTTACGTGCTGACTCGCGGGGATTTTCTCAGTCCGGATCGTGAACACGGGGCGCTGGCGCTGGGAGTTCCGGCATCCCTGAATGTCGCGGAATCAACACCGGAGTTTTCCAATCGACTGGACCTGGCGCGGTGGCTGGTGTCGCGCAATAATCCTCTCACTGCACGAGTCACGGTGAACCGCATCTGGGCTCGGTACTTTGGTCGCGGGCTGGTTGAGACGGAAAACGATTTTGGATTTCAGGGAACGCCTTCTTCCCATCCGGAATTGCTTGACTGGCTGGCAGCGGAATTCATGGAAACCGGGTGGTCGATGAAGCACCTGCATCGCTCGATCGTGACGTCTGCTGTCTACCGTCAGACTTCGGAGCGAAATCCGGGCGCGGATGCCAGACTTGCGGCGATCGATCCCGGCAATCGATTGTTGTCGAGACAGAATCGCATTCGCGTCGATGCCGAGATCGTCCGTGACATGGCAGTCTCCGCGGCGGGATTGCTTTCGGAAGCGGTTGGAGGTCCGGGGATTTTTCTGCCGCAGCCGGATGGCATCTATGATTTCACTCAGAACAAGAAAGACGGCCCACGAGCACCGGCACTGACCGCTATCGCCGAACGATGTACACAATGTTCTATCGGAGTGCACCGTACCCGCTGTTGTCTACGTTTGACGCACCTGACTTCAGCACCGTCTGCACGATGCGCGTGCGTTCGAATACTCCGCTGCAGTCGCTTACGGTGGCAAATGATCCGGTGTTCACGGAGCTGGCTCAGAGACTTGCTCAGCGTATTCTGAACTCGGCGGCATTATCGACCGACACCGATCGATGCGTCGAGATGTTTCGTCTGTGCCTGACGCGACGACCTGAAGAGGCGGAGCTGGAACTGTTGCTGAACTTTCACAGTCGGGAACTGTCACGCTTTACGTCCAATCCCTCTGACGCTGGCAGTTTTGTGAGTCAGACCGAGACCGAGACTTCTGCCGCCGAATTTGCCGCGTGGGCCAGCGTCGCACGGACACTGTTCAATACCGACGAATTTGTGTCTCGCAACTGACCGCCCGTTCGCGATTCATCGTACCTGCGGCGGAAACAGGATCTGCGCCGAAAACCTTACAGATTGAAACTCTGGCTCAGGACATTCGACATGTTGAAGTTTCTGGTGTCTTGTCTTCTGCATGCCGGGCTTGTCGGATTGGTGCTCGTTAAGACCATGATCGCTCAGCCGCCGGATGCAGCCTCTGCGCTTGCAGGGACCTTTGCAAAAGCCGATCAGAACAGCGACAAGAATCTTTCACGCACTGAATACGAAAGCCTGCGTGGATCGAACCCGGAGCAACTCCGTGACTTTATCGTGTTTGATCTGAATCTGGATCAGACGCTGAGCGAAGCTGAGTTCACTTCGATCCCATCGGTTGCTGGCCACAATCGTGGACCGATGGCCGATCCGTTTAGCGCTATCGTCGAGCAGTTGCTGGAATCCATCGCGAAACAGGCGGCAAAAAAGGACGATGTCGGAGACAACGTCGAATTCGCGACCGAACGATTTCTTATCGCATTTCAGAAAGTTGTCAGTGATCGCCGGCCGCCAGCGGCGATGGCGGATCCGGATCAGGATGGAATTGTGACGCGGGACGAAGCGCAGCGATTCTTTGAGATTC
>JBBJME010000015.1:0-46698 GCA_037719765.1 Planctomycetaceae bacterium | reverse complement strand
GCGGATGATGCTGCACCGGCGGATGATGCTGCACCGGCGGATGATGCGGTGCCGGCGGATGATGCGGTGCCTGCCGATGCCGCTGCGTCAATTGAAGCGACAGACTCGAATTCGTTTCCGCCATCGGCCAAGGCAGAATTGTCGAGTGGCTCATCGTCAGTGGCCGCCGCGATTGGAGATGACAAATAATGCGAAGTTTTTTCAGCTCTGTACGGGATGTTTCCTGGAGTGACATGAACGCGATGAAACAGACCTCTGTCGTTATCGCTCTTGGGTTAATGCTGGGATCAGCAGGATGCAACGATATGCCGGACTTCACGGAGGTGCGAGTGTCGTTCCAGTGTCCTCGTGGCTGGGTCGGGCAGCTGCAGCCCGCGATGCCCCATAGAGTCGACAGGATCTGTGACCGGTGATCACTTGGTTCCTTCTCTGGTAAGTGGTGATGACCGGTTCCTGAGTCCGCTTCACCACTGTTTAAGCAGGGTGCTGCAATTAGAATCCTTCGTTAGCTGTCGATGTGCCCGATGAACGCCTCGTTCTGGGAGATGGCAATACGGTGCGAGGGGTTTTTGTTTACCTGAAAAATGCACCAAAGGGCGGTAAGGCACTTGAGGCTCCTGCGGAGCCGTTCATGTTCGACCAAAAGAACTGCCGATTCTTCCCGCACTGCGTCATCGTACCTGTCGGGCAGGAAGTTAAAGTGTTGAGCGACGATTCCGTTGCTCACAATACGCATACGTATCCTGATAAGAATCCTTCTGTGAATTCCGGCGTGGCTCCCGGCGATCGCGAAGGGAAGTTGTCATTCACCTATCGTAAGGCGGAATCGGTGCCGCTGTCCATTAAGTGTGACTATCACACCTGGATGACGGCCTATCAGCTTCCCGTGGATCATCCGTACGCCGCCGTTACCGACGAGAACGGAGCCTTCACGATCTCCGACGTGCCACCTGGAAAACATTCATTTGTCGTGTGGCATGAGGCCGCGGACGGTGGATTTGTGGAACGAAAACTTGCTGTCGAAATCAAGAGTGGCGAAACGACGGAAATGCAGATTGATTATCCGTCTGATCGTTTGAAACTCTGAGCGTTGTCTGAATTCTGAAATTCTGTTCGTTTTGTGATTAGAGGTTTGGGAATGTCACTGACTCCCAGTCTGAAGCCACTGGCTCTCGCATGTTTGTTGTCGGTTGTCGCTGCAACCGCTGGATGTTCCGATTCTGCGTATGAATCGTCCTTCGTTTACAGCCAGGGGACTTTGTCCCTCATGCGCGAAGCGCAGGATGGCACGAAGGAAATTCCAGGCGTGAAGACGCTGCTGGATGATCACTTCGGCAATCCGCAGCATTTGAAAGCGTGGGAGAAACTGCCAATCGATTTTGGCGGGACAATCACGTCTGTGGAAACAGTGAGCCCGGCAGACAGCGGCCATCAGGTCGTTAAGCTGACGGTCGAAGAAGGACAGACACTGCCGGAGAAGGCGGGAAGTGTCCGGTTCGTCACAGGTGCGTGTTCCGGGGAGACCGCGCAGGTTACCAAATGGAACGCTGAAACCGGTGAAGCGACACTTACTGCAATACCCGGCAAGGAAATCGCAACGGGGGATTCTTGTGCCGTCGATGGCGGTACGGTGCTATCCTCTGGTCGAATGCTCTATATGCGACATTGCAGCCATTGTCACGGTACATCAGGTGACGGCGCCGGACCGACCGCCCGATACATGACCCCGAAACCACGCGACTATCGCCACGGTGTGTTCAAGTTCAAATCCACGAACGACATGTCGAAGGTCAGCCGCAATGACTTATCAAGGATCGTCAGGTACGGAATCCCGGGGACGTACATGCCCTCGTTTCTGTTGATGAAGGACGACGAACATCATGCGATTATTGAGTATGTTCGATTTCTCTCAATGCGAGGTGAATACGAGCGAAAACTGATTGCAGAACTGTCGAGCGATTTTTCGCAGATGGCATATGATTCGCGACTCAAAAGCGGCGAAAAGAAGGCAGACATCCAGAAAGAACTCGGCGAGTACCTGGCAGAAGATCTGAAGGAATCTGCAACTTCACTTGGTGACGATCTGGCTGAAATCTGGTCGGCGGCTGACACGGCGGAGGCTGTGGTCGTGCCTGCAGTACCCCGCATTCCGGACACGCCGGACTCTCGTCGCCGGGGCCGCGAATTGTATCTCAGCAAGACCTTCAACTGTGCCGACTGCCATGGGATCGATGGTGCCGGCAACGGACCTCAGACGATTGCCTTTGAAAAGAACCCATCGAAGAACGACGAGCTTTACAATGAACCGGGTCTGCACGACATCTGGGACAATCTGAACCAACCGAGAAACCTGCAGCTCGGCATGTACCGTGGTGGTCGACGCCCGGTCGATTTGTTCAGCCGCATTCACGCGGGGATCAAAGGCTCGCGAATGCCCTCGTTTAAGAATACGCCGCACGAAGATATCTGGCACATCGTCAATTACGTACTCAGTATACCGTTTGAAACGGAACCAGGTGCGACCGGGATTGCGCCAATCACTGAATCGGTTGCGGCACCCGCAGCGGTGACAGCTCCGGCGGGCAATTGATTTTGCGAATCGTTCAAACGTACAGGTGAATCGCCTGTCAGGAGTATTGAATCGTGAAAAAGTTCTGGGCTTTGTTTTTCTTTTTCTGGCCAACCGTGGCAATCATTGTCTGCCTGATGGCCCCATCGCGCGGATGGTGGTTTCCGAGCGCACCGATGTCCCGCACCGGCGTGCAGATTGACGGGCTGTTTTACCTGATATTGATCATTGTCGCGATCACATTTGTGGGAACTCAATACGTCCTGGGCTATGCGTTGTGGATGGGGGCCACGAAGGAATCCGGCAGCAGGGCGCTTTTTTCACATGGCAGTCACAAGCTGGAGATCATCTGGACGATTGTGCCTTCATTTGTCCTGGTGTTCATCTCATTGTCGCAATTGGATGTGCTGGCTGAGATTCGCGTAATATCCAAGTTCCCTGAAAAAGCCGCCAAAATCGCCGAGGTGACCGCTCGACAGTTCGAGTGGCGTATTCGCTACCCAAAACCCGGTACGGAACTCACAACGGAAGAAAACCCGGGTGATCTGTATTACGTGAACGAGCTGCATGTGCCAACCGGTAAGCCTGTCATCATCAATCTTCGCACACAGGATGTGCAGCACGCGTTCTTTTCACCTCAGCTCCGCGTAAAACAGGATGCAGTGCCCGGCCTGGTGATTCCGGTCTGGTTCGACGTCCTCGAAGTAGGTACGTACGATCTCGTCTGTGCCGAATTGTGCGGCTGGGGTCATTACAAGATGAAAGCCCGAATCGTGGCTCAGTCGCAGAGTTCGGTGGAAAAGTATCTCCGGCAACTGGAAGCTGAGCAGAACGAAGACGGCACAACGTCTGAAACGGCAGAGTCTGCTGACGAGTAGTTGATGTGGATGTGTGATTTTCAAGCAGCGACATCAGCTGCATTTTAGTACTCGGGGTTTCTGATATGGCAACTGTTTCTCCAGCACTTGATGCTCATGGGCACGCGGATGATCATTCGCATGGTCATCATGAACAGAGCTTCATCTCGAAGTATGTTTTCTCACTGGACCATAAAATCATCGGCATCCAGTTCCTGATGACGACGCTGATCATGCTGATGGTCGGTGGTGCACTCGCTCTTGCCGTTCGCTGGCAACTCGCATTCCCATGGGAAAACATGCCTGTGGTGGGACAACTGTTCGGACTATTCCGCAGCGAGGGTGGTCAGATCAGTCCCGAGTTCTACACGATGCTCTTCACAATGCATGCGTCGGTGATGATCTTCCTGGTGATCATTCCGATTCTGGCCGGAGCGTTCGGCAATTTTCTGATTCCATTGCAGATCGGAACGGACGACATGGCCTTTCCGGCACTCAACATGCTGAGCTACTGGTTCATGTGGCCTGCAATCGCCTGTTTCATTGTGAGCTTTGTTTCGGCGGGGGGTACTGCCGGACCTGGAAATGGCTGGACCAGCTATCCTCTTCTCAGCGATCTGCCAACGGCGTCACCAAGTTCTGGTTCGCCTCAGACGTTCTGGCTCCTTGGGCTGACGCTGGTGGGCGTGTCATCGATGATGGGGTCGGTGAATTACATGACCACGATCATCAACATGCGTGCCCCCGGGATGACACTCTTCCGGATGCCGCTCACGATCTGGTCAATGTTCATCACTGCGATTCTGCAGGCATTTGCTTTGCCCGTACTGACCGCTGCGGGTTTCATGCTGGTGTTTGACCGACTGGGCACCATCTTTCCGACCGACATTCATTCTGTGTTCTTCATTCCCGCCAACATCATTGTCAATAACTCAGAACCCACTGTCGGCGGCGGACAACCGCTGTTGTGGCAGCATCTGTTTTGGTTCTATTCGCATCCGGCCGTGTACATCATGCTGCTGCCGGCGATGGGTATGGTGTCGGACATGTTGTCCTGCATGTGCCGCAAGCCGGTGTTTGGGTACAAGCCGATGGTCGATTCCCTGGCGGCGATTGCGGGCCTTGGGTTCATCGTGTGGGGACACCACATGTTCACAAGCGGCATGAACCCGGCCCTGGGCATGACCTTCATGACGTCCACGATGATGATCGCTCTTCCTTCGGCCATCAAAGTATTTAACTGGATTGGAACGATTTGGGGCGGTGATCTCCAGTTCAACGCTGTCATGCTGCATTGTTCCGGCTTTGTTGCGATGTTCATCGTTGGGGGCCTGAGCGGCATCTTTATGGCAGCGGTTCCCGTGGACATCTACTTCCACGATACATACTTTATTGTGGCTCACTTCCATTACGTGCTGTTCGGTTCCACCCTGTTCGGCGTCTTTGCTGCGATTCAGTTCTGGTTTCCGAAAATGTTCGGACGCGAAATGAACGACACCGTGCAGAAGTGGCATTTTGCCCTGTCATTTATTGGGTTCAATTGCACCTTCTTCCCCATGCATCTCCTGGGCATTGCCGGTATGCCCCGGCGTTATGCGGATCCGTACCTGCACGGATACCTGGAACACCTGCTCCCGATGAATCGCTTCATCACCCTGTCTGCCATCCTGATGGGGGTTGCTCAGTTTTTACTGCTCGGTAACTTCTTTTACAGCATGTTCCGAGGTAAGAAAGTTGGACGTAATCCGTGGAATGCAAATGGCCTTGAGTGGACAGCTCCCTCGCCGCCGGGCCACGGTAACTTTGACATCGCTCCGGTCGTTTATCGCGGACCATACGAATACTCGTCTCCTGAATCCGCCGCAATCGGTCAGGACTATATTCTGCAAACAGTACCCCATGTGAAGGGCGTCTCGACGATTGCCCATCACTGATTTCGTCGTCTGCATGACTTGAGCGGCATTTGAATTGACCGCGATTTGGTTTTCGAAAGAGTGTACTTGTGTCTGTTCAGCATGAAAATGTCCATCCGGTTGTCAGAAAGCTTGCGACGGCCACGTGCCTTGTCGCATTGCTTCCGATCAGCATGGGTGCGCTTGTCACAACGCTGAATGCCGGGATGGCGTTTGCCGACTGGCCTTCGTCGGACGGACACAACATGCTGCTGTACCCCTGGTTCAGTGACTTCGCCGCCAACCCGGACAAGTTTACGGAACATGGGCACCGACTGGCGGGAATGCTGATTGGATTCGTCAGCGTTTGCCTTGCGTTGGCCAGTTACTGCCTTGACCGCAGTTGGGTGAAATGGTTCACGACAGCGATCTTATTATCAGTGATCGCACAAGGCGCTTTGGGTGGGGCTCGCGTATTGCTCGATCGGCAACTCCTGGCGATGCTTCACAGCGTCACCGGAGCTGCGTTTTTTGGTTTGTGCGTCGTGTTTCGCCTTATGTGTTCGCCCAAATGGTCGGACTGGCGTCAACAGCGTGATGAGCGGATCGGTCCGCTGTTCGCCTCGCTGGTTGCCATAACTCCCGTGATCATTCTGGGCCAGTATGTTCTCGGCGGTGCGCTGCGTCATTTCCATACGATGCTCGATGAACATCTTGCCGGTGCTGCAATTGTCACGCTCAGCGCGTCATTATCTGCGTTCGGGCTGATGCGGTCACAAAACTCACTGCTGCGACGTTCCGGTTTGATGATCGTTGTCACTCTGCTGCTGCAGGTCATGCTGGGAGCGGGATCGTATCTGACAAAACTGGGCTTGCCGCAGATTGGTTATGTCGCCGTTGTCGGATCACTGAGTCAAACTGTGACATGTTCGATGCACACCGTGTTCGGCATGTTTCTGCTGTCAAGTTCTGTGGTTGCAGCCACGTCGCTGGCAATACTTTATCGAGCCGGGTGTTTGGCTGGTCTGCAGATCGAATTGCCAGCGGTCGGTAATCGGGGGACAGTCGCATGAGTACGATTGCGCCGGTTGCTGACAATTTATCGCATTCGCTTGAGTCTGCGAGGTCAGGAGTTCTGGCCACAGTGATGAGCCGATTCGCGGATTACCGCCAGATGGCTCGTCCCCGCATCATGATCATGTCAGCGGCGGCAGTGTTATCCGGTTTTGTCCTGGCATCACCCATTGTGATGTCATGGCCAGTGGTGTGCATCGCGATTGTGGGTATTTGCTGTCTGGTGGCGGCGTCGAGCGTATTGAATCAGGTCATGGAATCCGCAACAGATCAGCGGATGAACCGCACGTCCGATCGCCCGGTGGCCAGCGGACGAATCTCACGCATCGAAGGCGCCGGGTTTGGAATTCTGGCCTCTGCAATCGGTGCATCCCTGTTGTGGGTGTATGTCAATCACACGACAAGTATCGCAGCGTTTTGCACAATGCTGACTTATGTCCTGCTCTACACGCCACTGAAGCGAATCAGCACGCTGTGTACGACGGTCGGTGCTGTCCCTGGCGCGATGCCGCCCGTCCTGGGCTGGCTGGCGGCAGGTGGCGATTTTGGACTGGAAGCACTGGCATTGTTCGCGGTCTTCTTCGTCTGGCAGTTTCCGCACTTCCTGGCGATTGGCTGGATCTATCGCGACGACTACGAACGAGCCGGCCTGAAAATGCTGCCGTCGTTCAGTGATAACGGAGTCCGCACAGGCTGGATTGCATTGTCGTATGCGTTGGCATTTGTTCCCGTCAGTTGCTTGCCACGAATCGCAGGACTGGCCGGACCAGGATACATGTCTGCGGCATTGATATTGTCACTGGGTTATCTGTGGTTGACCGTTCGGTTTGTGATGGACCGGACCAATGTACGGGCTCGGCAGTTGATGGTTGGTTCGCTGATCTGTCTTCCGGTCCTGTTGCTTTGTCTGGTTGCCGATTATCTGCGGTTGGTTTCCTGAGTCGCTCTCCAAAAAGGGGTCTGGCCCTTTGGAGGTACGTTGACGTTGATGATGTTGGTGTTTAATTCTTGCCGGAGAGGGTCAGACCCCTTTTCAGAGATGTCTTTTTCGAATTCACCTGAACGCTATGTCACACACTGCAAAACCCACTGCCCTGAGGATGGGGATTCCCATTCCGAATTCAAAACTCGGATTGTGGCTGTTTCTGGGTACGGAAATCATGTTCTTCACCGCGTTCATCGGGTCGTATATCGTCCTGCGACTCGGATCGAGGGGCTGGCCGACAGATACCAATGACACGCACATTAATGTATTCCTTGGTGGCTTGAATACGTTCGTGCTAATCGTTTCCAGTTACCTTGTGGTTGTCGCTCACGAAGCGATGGCTCACAAGAATTTTGCCAAAGCCCGTAAGTACCTGCTTGGCACGTTGCTCCTGGCCTTCCTGTTCCTCGGGATTAAGTCGATCGAGTACTACGGAAAGATTGCGCATGACATTCTGCCGGGGCATATCGCTGAGACATCATCGCAGGCCGTAAAGAAAGCCAGTCGCGAACTGGAGATTGTCGTTCGCGATCGATTCGCCGAATACACCAGCAGCGGTGCGGTGCCAACTGAACGCCCCAACGATATTGTGAATCTGGTAAACCAGATTGCTGTATTGCCCACGACCGCGACTCCTCCTGAAGGGGTGAGTGAAGGAACGTTCAGTGCTCTCAAAGAATCCGCCCCGGTCGATGCTGAATTGTTCCGACAATGGATGAATCTGCATCAGCACATCGTCGCGAACGTATCGCTGAAGATCCCAGCCACCGGTCCTGAATTCCTTGCTGCCCGCGGTGCACTTAAAGAAGGTGAAAAACTGCCGGAACTAGAATATGCCGAAGTAACGGCGCTACTGACGGAAATGAAGGCCAATGAAAAATACGGTTACCACGTGACGAAAGGTGTCTTCGAACCGCACCCTGTTGTCTACGGCAATATTTTTGCGTCCACCTACTTCCTGATGACCGGCTTCCATGCGATTCACGTCATCGTGGGGATGATTCTGTTCTGGTTGGTTCTCAGGCAAGGCAGCAAACTGGACGAAAAATGGACCGACTTTGTTGAGAACAGTGGCCTGTACTGGCACTTTGTGGACCTGGTCTGGATCTTTCTGTTTCCGATGCTGTACATCATCTGAGATCCAGACAGATTATTGTGGATTGTTTCTCGGTCGTTGCCTGTAGTTGATTTTTTGATTGGGTACTTCGATGTCTCATGACACTCACGCCAGCCACGTTCCTCACGACACTCACGATACGCATCATGTCAATTATCTGGCGATCTTCGTCGTTTTGTGTATCTGCACAGCATTGTCCGTGATCTTCGACGTCATCCATATGAGCAAACCGGTCACGATTGTGCTGGTGATGTCGGTGGCTATCACGAAAGCGCTCTGCGTGATGATGTTTTTCATGCATCTGAAGTTCGAAGGCAACTGGAAATTTGTGCTGCTCGCTCCCACGACCATTCTGGCCATCGGCCTGCCGCTCGCCTTGTTCCCTGACGTCGGCGCTTCTTACTACACTCCAACTGCTCCACAGGTCACGAGTTGGGCTGAAGAAATCAGCGACTACGAAAAGTACCATGCAGAGCACACGGCAGCTGCGGCGCATTCTGAGCCCGCGCCCGTTGAGTAGATTTCGTCAGGCCGGAGTGTGAAACGGAACACACCGCTGTCGCCGAACCTGCGGGCACGCACATGCAACCCATCCACACCCTTGAACAACTCGAAGACGAGCTGAGTCGTCCGGTGCCGTGCGTGCTGAGGACATTGCGCACTGTGGATGGCGATGTGATGGTGCTCGGCGCTGGCGGCAAGATGGGACCGACCCTCGCGCGAATGTTGCGACGGGGATTCGATGAGATCGGACACACGGAGCGACGCGTGATCGCGGTGTCGCGGTTTTCGTCCGGGAACGCGGCACTGCGGCTCCGGCAGCATGATGTGGAAACCATTACCTGCGACTTATTGGATCGTGCTGCAGTGCAGGCACTGCCGGAAGCTCCGAATGTGATCTTCATGGCGGGGCAGAAGTTTGGTACCAACGCAGCGCCGGAACTGACCTGGGTGATGAACACACTGGGACCGGCCATCGTGGCGGAACGATTTGCGAAGTCGCGGATCGTGGTGTTCTCGACTGGCTGCGTTTATCCACTGGTCCCTGCGGATGGACCTGGATCGCGTGAAGATGACCCGCTGGGACCACCGGGTGAGTATGCGAATTCGTGCGTGGGACGTGAGCGGGTGTTTGCGCATTTCGCAAAGCAGAACGGCACTCGCGCGGTGATGTTTCGGCTCTGCTACGCAATCGACCTGCGCTACGGAGTCCTGTGTGATGTGGCCTTGAAGGTGGCGCAAGGCCTGCCCGTCGATGTGACGATGGGCGCAGCGAATGTGATCTGGCAGGGAGATGCCAATGCGCGTGCCATTCAGTGTCTCACGCACACCGCTTCACCACCGCTGGCGCTGAACGTCACGGGCATCGAGCGAGTCTCGATTCGCTGGCTTGCGCAGCGTTTCGGCGACTTGTTGGGGCGTGAGCCGGTCCTCACAGGCAAAGATAGCGCCACCGCGTGGCTGTGGGATGCGACTCGCTCGTATCAGATGTTCGGCGCACCGACGGTGTCGCTGGAGGAGATGATCGAGGCCACGGCGCAATGGCATCGCCTCGGCGGAGCGACGCTGGGCAAACCGACACATTTTGAAAGCACGGACGGACAGTTTTGACCATGAACATCCGACTCTGGCAAGCGAGCGATCTTGATGAACTCAAACCCATGACGAGCGAAGCCTGCGTCTGCAGGGCCTTTGCCATGATGAATACAGGCCGCCAAATCCAACGGGCTGCGAAGTGATGAGTGCCGACTTTCGGCAACAACTGGACCAGGGCCTCGCCACCCGACATCCTCGTACTCACGCCTTCGCGTCGTCTTGATGAACGCCGTCAGCGGGCATTGTCACGCTACTACATCGCAGCAGGCGTGGGCGGGATCGCGGTCGGTGTGCATACGACGCAGTTCGCGATTCGTGACCCGAAGATCGGGTTGTTCAAACCAGTGCTGCAACTCGCTGCCGAGGAGATGAATCGTGCTGTGCGTCCGCTCGTGCGCATCGCGGGGGTTTGCGGCCGGACGGCGCAGGCCGTGGCCGAAGCGGAACTTCTTCAGGAACTTGGCTATCACGCCGCGCTACTCAGTCTTGGGGCAATGCGCGAGGCCGATGAAGATGATTTGATCACGCACTCCCGGGCGGTGGCGGAAGTCATTCCTGTGATAGGTTTCTACCTTCAGCCCAGCGTCGGTGGACTTGCGCTGCCTTACAGTTTTTGGCGTCGCTTTGCGGAGATCGAGAACATCGTCGCCATCAAGATCGCGCCTTTTAGTCGCTACCAGACGCAGGATGTCGTCCGCGCGGTGATTGAGGCTGGTCGTAATGACATCGCGCTCTACACGGGCAATGACGACAATATCGTCGCAGACTTCCTCACGCCATTTCGTTTCGCGGGAAAAGAGCGCCGCATCGTCGGTGGTTTGCTCGGTCACTGGTCCGTATGGACGCAGCGCGCAGTCGAACTGCTGGAGCGCTGCCGCAATGCCGATGCCACACCTGAATTACTGCGCCTCGGCGTTGAGATTACCGACTGCAATGCGGCCTTCTTTGATGCGGCGAATGGCTTCCGTGGCTGCATCGCAGGCCTTCATGAAGTCCTGCGCCGTCAGGGGTTGATGGAAGGCCTTTGGTGTCTGGATGAAGATGAAACTCTGAGCCCCGGACAGCTCGCTGAGATTGATCGCGCCTATCGCACCTACCCGCATCTTCACGACGACGAATTCGTTGCCAGCCATCGCGATGAATGGCTGCGATGATTTGCACCGGATTCGGTTCGCTGAGTCAATGGTGATTCTCGGAAGGGCGAGGCTCCCGCTGAGCCGCCGACTGCTTCAGGAACGCATTGGTCGGCAGTAGCCTCTCCCTCGCAATTTCACATGCGAACGCCACTACTCCACCTTGTTAAACACCAGCATCTGACTCCACATTCCTGGCTTTCCTGTCGCACTGACCGCGCGGATCCAGGCTCGATAGAGGCCAACGGTGAATTGGGACGTTGAGCTGAACTGAATCTCATGGAGATTCTGTTCGCGGAGGAATGTGTCTCCCTGGCTATCGTTGATCCAAAGGTCGTAGTGGTCCGCATCAGCCACGGCAGTCCAGCTCAGAGTCACTGCGTCTGCCACTTGCTGCACTGAGAGTGTCGTCGCGCCACCGATTCGAAAATCACTCGCCGCGCTCCAGGTGCTGCGCAGGCCACCTGGACCGATCGCCACAACCCACCAACGATAATTTCCATCAGGGAGCGTTTCTGTGGTGAGGCTTGCGGCTGTTGCTGCTCGTCGTTCAAAGACGGACTGGTTGGTATCGCGATTCCACAGTGTGACTTCGTAACTCTGCGCATTGGTGACAGGATTCCAGGTCAGCGTTGGCGTCTGCCGGAAGGCAGGCGGAACAGGAATCGTCCGAGGAACGGGCAGGCTGGACTTCACGACAGGACTTGACCAGTGTCCCTGCGTTCCGTTGGCATAGACGCCGCGTACCCGAACCTGATAAGTCCCAAGTGGCAGGGCCGTGGCTGGCGTGAACGACGTCCCTGTAAGGTTGTTGACCTCGAGGTAGCCAGTCGCACCGCTCCGCACGTCATCTATGCGAATCTCGTACGAAGTGACGCCTGGCTGAGTCGGCCAACTGATTGTGGGACGATCGAGACCTGGCCCGTTCAGCGCAGTGATGGCTCCGCTGAATGCGGCCCCGCGCGACATAAACTCCAGCACTGCCGACCACGCTCCGACGTTGCCATCCTGTGCTATACCGCGCACCCACGCGCGGAAAGTTCCCGGAGTGACCGGAACCACAAGCGACGTCAAATTGCCCTCGACAGTTCGAATGGCTGTCTCCGCTGGAGAAATGCCAGGGGCAGGATCATCGACCCAGACTTGATATCGAACAGCCCCTGCAGTTGGCATCCAGCGCAGTGTCGTGGAACTGCCGGGTGGCAAGGGGGAAGACATCGCGAGAAAGCTGGTTGATGATCCCGTCTGGAACTCTCGTGCCGCCGACCACTGCCCAAAGGGCCGTACCAGCAATTCCGCGAACCCACGCCCGGTAACTTCCCGTCGGCAGGTCTCGGTCAAGCACAAAGAACGCGGGGGTCGTTGTCGTTCGAACAGGAGGCTTGGCAGGATTGCGAGTATCGGTGATCCAAATGTCGTACGACGCGGCACCCTGTATGACGTTCCATTCCAGTTTCGGCCGTCGCGAAATTTGATCGGCAACGACGGCAACCGTCGTGCTGCTGCCGATCGTGAAGTCATCCGGACGCGACCATTGACCAACAGTTCCATCCACATCCGATGCGCGTACAGACAGGCGGTACGTGCCATGGGCAAGGTCCACTGACGGAACAAAGGTCGTTAACGCTCCGGAAACGATCGTCCGAATGACAGCTGTGTTCGGTGTGCGAATGTCACTGACGAAGATCTCGTATTTCGACGCTCCCGGCATCTCTTTCCATGCCAGCGTCGGTCGGCGGATCAAGCCGTCCGGCGCAGGAAGCAGTTCCACCGCACTGACCACAGAGAAATCATACCGCAGCGACCATGCTGACGTTCCCGTCACATTCTTCGCGCGAACCCCGACGTTAAACTTCCCGAGACCAAGATCGATTGTAGGCGTGTACGACGTCCCGGTGACGACGATTCTATCCAGCACGACCGAGTTCAACCTGTCGCGATTGACGGAAATTTCGTACTCGGTGGCACCGGCCACTGCTGCCCAGGCAAATGTGGGGCGGAGTCTCGGTGTCGTTGCTCCCGGACCTGTGATCGTTGGCGCGACGGGTGTTGAAGGAGACTGTGCGTCAAGCAGTGGCAGGACAAACACGCTGGGTCTGCTGCCATCGCTTCCGCGGAAGTATGGCATTCCGATAACGAGTTCTGACCGTCCGTCGCCGTTCGAATCGCCAAGGAACGTCATCGAGCTGGCCAGCAGAGAGGACCCTGGCAGAAATGATTGGCCTTCGATTTGATCTCCCACGCGGTTTGTGCGCTTGATGGTCCCGTCAGAGTTGAGATGCAGAATGTAAACCGTGTCAGGCAGTTCGGTTGTGGCGGACTGCTGTTCGGACACGCTGATGGCAAGATCGTTGACACCGTCTCCGTTGACATCGCCGATGGCGGTCATGCCGGAGAACCGCCCAAATGGCGAACTGTTGGTCCACCGGAAATCCCACTGGCGATTCTGGATTTGGCTTTGACCGTTATCGGAATTCAACCTCGGTACATGGATCGCCCCGCCCTGTCGCCGTTCACGTCAGAATGCTGGCAGTCACCGCGATCTCCACCACACCGTCACCATCCAGATCTCAGTGGGTAATGGCTGACCAAATTGTCTTTGTCGGTTGCTGGCAGCGTTCCGTGGCGAGGTTGGCAATGGTCGTAAAATTTTTGACAGCTCCGTCGACTTTCAGTCGAAGGATGTAGACGATGCCGCGATCGGTACCACCTGCGTCGGCGGACGCTGCTCCGACGGCGATATCGGTTACTCCATCTCCGTCGAGATCGCCCAGCGATGCGACAACGCCGAACGCGTCGTCAGGTCCAAGGACAGGGCCTCCGTTCAGAGAGCTGGCAATCTTCGTTGTACTTCTGGCCGTGCCATCCGCATTGAGCCGCAGGATGTAAACAGCACCGCGTCCGGATCCGCCTGTATCGTCGCCGGAGGCACCAACCGCCAGATCGACGATGCCATCTCCGTCCAGGTCACCCAGCGAAGTCAGGCTGACTCCAAAGTAATCCATGTTGGCCAGAGTTGGCCCGCCATTGAGACCGCTGGCAATCTTGACCGTCAACTTTGCCGAGCCGTCGGAGTTGAGGAACATGACGTAGATCGCACCGCGCGACTGGCCAGCCGTGCTGTCGAAAGGGCACCAACGACCAGATCGGTGATGCCGTCGTGATTCAGGTCGCCGATCGCAGTTGATGAATAGCCGAAAAAGTCGGTGTAGTCCACGTCCGGACCGCCATTGAGCCCCTCGGCAATTCTGACGGGGCGCACAAATTCAGCCGGGAACTTTGACTGATCCTGAATCACGAATTTGTAGTCTTCGACTTCACCGTCCGTTGCGGCTCCGGTTGCGTTCGCGGCCGCCGCATTGGTGCTTAATCGGAATCGGGCATAAGTGGTTCCGCCGGATCCCGTCGGGATCGCAGGAAACGTGAGAGTGAAACGTCCCTTGCTGGATGCGTTCGGAATATTGATCTGCGCTCGTTCCGACGCATTATCAAAAACACCGTCGCGATTGAAGTCGATCCAGCCCGACAGCGTTGCAACTCGGCCAGTGGTATTCGTCGCTAACATCGTCACAGCCGGTGCGGCTCCGGACGTTCCCTTGAGATCCAGAGGACTCAGTACGCCATCTTCGTCGTCGCGGCCACCGACGGCCACCTGATCATCCAGACCAGCGTTCGCATTCTGGAAAATGCCGGTTTCGCCATCGACGCCAGCTCCTAAATACAGCGTGGTCATCGTCGTATCGATAACATGGCTGGGGCCGCCGTTCGCGGCCAGTGTCTGGTAGTTGTTAACGCCGGCGCTCGACGTTGTGTCCGGTGCATCGCCGAAATCCGACGTGAGCAGAAGCCGAGCTTCCAGAATATCCACGATGGCAATCGGCGGCGCAATTCTGAACGCCTGTTTTCGCCGCGTTCGTCGGCCTGACGAAGAGCTGCGAAACGACGCCCCGATCCGACAACACCAGCTTCTCAGATCCATTGAGTTCTCTCCCCCAGGCTCCGCCTGGTTGTTAGGCGGGCGGCAGAGAATATGCTCCCTGAGCCATAGCTGAATTCGTAAGAATTCAGTGCCTTGTTGAATTCTTGCGAATTCAACGACAGTAAATTATGTTCGGCGTGGTTTGAAGCCTCGCTGAGGTTCACCGCACCATGAGCGTCGCGATGCAAACGTATCTGGAATTTATGCGGCTCCGCAAACAGCCACAAGACCAGCTTTTTGAATACAAGAATCCCGGTCGCAGTTGTCCATTTCCCTTGCAAAACCGGGGGTTTGGAAAAATGAGCTGATTGGTACACCGTTCGATAAGAACGGCTCAACAAGCGGGTAATACTGAGCTGACCGCGCTGTTGGCGGAGTTTTCGAAGTCGAAGTCGCAGGCGGATGCGTTACTGAATCACGATTGTCGAAGCAGAGTCAGAGCATGTTCAGTGCCCACAATCTCCTGCATGTCCCAGGCGCGATAGGGCAGGACAGTACGATGCACTTCAGGAGCGTCTTCGATCGCCGGAATCAAAGCATTCAGCGCGCTTTGACGGTCATTGGCAACTAAGGCCGCAAGGATTTGTTCCGCATGTTTGGTGTCCTTCGCCACGATCGCATCATGCAGCGCCAGAGCATTGGCCTCATTCGCTGGCGCCGAACCAGATATCGCATGCAAGGTCTCAGATTCCCGACCGCCGAATTCCTGTATTCGGTTGCTGTTGCGGTACAGCACTTTGAAGACCAGCAGAGCTTCCGATCCCTTCGGCATCAGGCCCGACATCTTCAATGCCGGTCCGAGCGCCATGAACGTATGGAAGCCAATGTAATCTTCACCACGGACACAAGCGTACACTTGCAAAGAGCGAAACTGCAACCGTGGAATTCGTCTTTCGATAAGAACCGACAGTCATCATCGCCAACCGATTTCTCCCAATCATTCAGCTGTGCAAATCGTTTCCGCATTCCAGCCAAACCCTTGGAAATGCTGGTGCGGAAGCGATAGAAAACGGCCACAATTACGTCTCACGGTTGCTGGAGGAAGTATCAGCTTTGCCATCGAGCCTTGTAGAGACAGGGCATTTTTGCTGATTATTACGCGGTTCTAACTTCAAATGTACGGGCTGTTTCTCAATTTGTTCGTCGCGATCGCAGTCACCAGTTTCATGGCGGCTTCAGCTTACGCACAGAATGAGAAAACAGCCAACGTATCTGAAGACTCCGCTGAATTACAGGTCAAGGCCATGATTGAAAAGCTGGAAAGTCCAGACTTTTCCGAGCGCCAGCAAGCTGCAAAATATCTGCTTAACGTCGGCGCGGAGTCGGTCGCATTGATGGAAAGAATGGCGACAAATGCCAAGGGAGAGATGCAGAGGCGTCTGAGTTTGATACTTCCGCGCGTGCGCACACGCCTGTTCGACGATCAACTCGAAGCTTTTCTGAAAAAGCCCTCGATTGAAATTGCTCAGCGACTTCCCCAATGGGATCGCTTCGAAAAAATATCAGGCCACGATGACGAAGCACTGCAGATTTTCGGTGAGATCCTTGCCGCCGAACCACGACTCTTTGCCACCCGGCTGTTCGCCCCGAGTGAGCTACCCGCCTTACTGGTCGACCGCGCTCCTGAACTGGCAAAAAAATGCAGCGAATGCCGGGAAGAAGAGTTTCCGGTTGCTTCCGTGGCGGCCGTTATGCTGCTTGGAAGCGAATCACAAACGCGACTCATTCGTGACACTTCGACAAATATCTCCATCTTACTGGACGCCCCTTATTTCAGTGAACTCATCACAGACGGCGTCCATGCGAAAACGCTGCGTGCGATCGCGGAGGCCTGGATCGTCCGAGCCGGTATCACCACGGGCATTGCCGCAGAACGACCACTGCTTTTTTCGATGAAGCATGATTTGCAGTCTGGTCGCACAGTCGAACTCCTAATCGTAAAGAGCAAATCAAATCGACCGGACATGATCCTGTCGCTGCTCTGTCTGGCAAAGCTGAAAAGCACAGAAGATCTGCCGCTGATTGAATCTTTGCTCGACAATGACACGATCCTCTGGCCTCAACGCGGTCAAGTCGTGAAAGAGCAAGTTCTGGGTGAGCCCCCGGTGGACACGAATTACAAAGTTCAGACCCGTGACGTTGCTCTTGTCGTTGCTGCGTACCTGCGGGATCTCCAGCCCGAACAAATTGGCTCCATAGCCCGCACTTCGAACGTCACGCTGTTTGCACATGATTCGCTTGGTTTCCACAAGGACGAAGCCCGCAGCGAGGCTCTTGCCGCCTACCGCCGCCTCACTGACAAATAGGCGATCAATGTCGCAACCAGTTCAGGCATCACCTACAGTGTGCGGCGGACAGGAACGACACAGCAGCGATGAATGAGATCTGAACATGAAACGGCTTCGACTGGGCGCGGCGATTTTGAATCAAACGCCGCTCGACTGGGAAGGTAACACAAACCGCATTTTGGATGCGATTCAGCTTGCTCGGCAGAAGGACGTGCATATTCTGTGTCTGCCGGAACTGTGCATTACGGGCTACGGCTGTGAAGATATGTTTTTGGCGCCGCATGTCTGGCGTACGTCCTGGGAAATGCTGCAGAAGATTGTTCCCCGGACCGACGGCATCATTGCGTCCGTTGGATTACCGTTGTTTATGACGAACGGCGTGTACAACACCGCCTGTGTCATATCACACGGTCGTATCGTCGGATTCGTCGCGAAGCAGCATCTGGCAGGTGACGGGCTGCACTACGAACCTCGATGGTTTCGCGCATGGCCGGCAGAAACAAGGAGTGAGTTTCATGCGGACGGTCATTCATGGCCGATCGGTGATCTGCTGTTTGACTGCGATGGTGTGCGGATCGGTTTTGAGATTTGCGAAGATGCCTGGGTCGCCGGGCGACCCGGCAAAAGAATGGCCGAATATGGCGTGGATATTATTCTCAATCCGAGCGCCAGTCACTTTGCGTTCGGAAAGCATGAGATTCGCAAACGCTTTGTCCTTGAAGGATCACGTTCGTTCGGCGTCAGTTACGTCTACGCCAACCTGATTGGGAACGAAGCAGGTCGAGCAGTCTATGACGGCGGTGCGCTGATTGCTTCGGGCGGCGACATGATTGCTGCTGGTCCAAGATTTCGCTTCCATGAAATGGATGTGGTGGCAGCAGATGTGGATGTCGAGCTGACTCGGACCCGGCGTGCAGGAATCCATTCGATGGTTGCTCATGTCACCGAAGATGTTATTGATCGCATCATTCCGATCCCGGGAGAGTTTATTCCCGTCGGCAGTCCACTGGAATCCCCGCGTGAGATGCAGACGGAGTCCAGATTTGATGAATTTACTCAGACGATCGCGCTGGCATTGTTCGACTATCTGCGAAAGAGTCGCTCCTGGGGTTTCGTGGTCAGCATGAGTGGCGGCGCAGATTCTTCGGCGTGCGCCGTTCTGATTCGAAGCATGGTCGAACGAGGAATATACGATCTGGGACTGGACGAGTTTAAGGCTCGACTGAGCTACATTCCGACACTGTTGGAAGCGTCCACCGTCGATGCACTGATGCACTTGCTGTTTGCCGGGATGTATCAGGGCACGCGGAACAGTTCGGAGGTGACTCGGAACGCAGCGGAACAGGTCACACGCGGTGTTGGCGGAAACTACTTTGAAATCAGCGTCGATGAAATTGTCCAGCATTACACGACTGCGATTGAACAGGCGATCGACCGTAAACTCACATGGCAGCGGGACGATATCGCGCTCCAGAATATTCAGGCCAGGACTCGATCACCCTCCGTGTGGATGCTCACCAATATCCGCAATGCACTGCTGCTTTCGACCAGTAACCGATCCGAAGCGGCCGTGGGTTACGCCACGATGGACGGTGACACATCCGGAGGACTCAGTCCCATCGCAGGAATCGACAAAGCGTTTCTGCGCGAATGGCTGCGGATCGTCGAGGTAAGTGGATCAGCAGGCGTCAAGCCGTTCTCGACGCTACATCTTATCAATGCGCAGCAACCGACCGCCGAGTTGCGACCGAGTGAATACGAACAGACGGACGAAGGCGATTTGATGCCGTATCCGCTGTTGGATCACATCGAACGGCTGGCCATTCGCGACAAACTTAGTCCCGCAGAGATTATTGAGACACTGCGACGGGAACATCCGGAATACAACGCTGGTCAACTGACGACGTGGATTCGTCGCTTCTTTACGCTGTGGTCCCGAAACCAGTGGAAACGCGAACGCTACGCTCCATCGTTTCATGTTGATGACAAGAATCTGGATCCGAAGACCTGGTGCCGCTTCCCAATTCTGTCAGGTGGATTTCAGTACGAACTGGAACAACTCCCGGTAGTGGATCCAGGTCCGGAAACTCAGATTCTGCGACCTGGCTGAATTGCGGGAAGTGATGAATCGACAGCCTGGGCAGACTTGCGACCGGGGCGGTGCCGGAAACCGCAGCGGCTGAGCCCAGACGAGGCCACAGCGGCGGTTGCACAATTCGTTTCAAGCTGTCCCCGTTGATTTGCTGTGGTACAGTAACAGTTGGCGCAGAATTCTGAATTGCCGGCGCTGGTAACAGTGCCGGTTCTGGCATTGGCAGCACATGAACAGGCTCCGTGGCTGGAACATCTGGAACATTTTGCGGGGCCTGTCGATCGACAGGTGTTTTGGGCGTTGATGGCAAATTCGGTATTTCGTCCGGAGAGATCCGTCGATCGTTAACACCATCTTGATCATCCCAGCCGTATTCCTTGAGTGGATCAGCCAGACTGCCACCGGGTTTTCCCTGAACGGCTGTGCCCGGACTGACTGGCTCTCCACCGACATACTGTTTTATAACCGGACCTGAATGGTAGTGCGATTTGCTGCCCTTCACGGATGAATTACAGCCTTCCGGCGTGATATAGCCGCGGTCCCAGGCCGATCCTTCGCCGCAACTGTGTGAAGTTTGAACTCGTTTCGGGCGATGTGTTTTTGCACGCAGATTCCTGCCCTGAGTCGATTCAGCCAGATTTGTTTTTTTCCGACATCGAGCGCGTGAGACCGTCGCTGGCGGAGGCGATGAGACGCAGCCCTCAGTAAAGTAATCGGTCGGCAAATGTGACTGCTGCCCGGTACTGCAACCGTCTCCGCAAGCATCGTCACCGCAATTGTTGCTCTCGGTCCTGCAGGCTGCACCACGCAGCCAACTCACACACTTGACGCGAGAAACGCCAATCGCTGGCGGTGCCGGGACAGGTTCTCCCATGGGAACTGGCGGTGGGACTGGTGTTCGCGATGGACTCTGACTGTCACCGCTCGATGGAGAGGGTTCGTATTCGTATAGGTGATCACCTGCACCGGAATCATATTCATCCGCATGACGCATCGGCATGGGGACCGGATCCGTCGCATCGGACATATTGTCTGACTGTCGTGCCTGACGATTGGCTGAGCAGCCTGCCATGAAAAGCAGCGTAATGGCAATGAGTGAATTCCGTTCAATTCGCATCCGACATCCCTCCTGCAACTGCGTCACGAACTGCTGTTGAGCAGCGCAAATGCACGCATTCCATTTAGACTCCATGCAAGGTTAGTTTCGGCGATTTCTGCAAGTACTCTGCTAAAAGCAACCCGAAAACGGCGGTCTGCCGGCAAACATGCGGCGAAAGCGCACAAATTGCCGTCGTTCCCATTTGGTTCTGTTAAACCGCTCAATCCGTCGCTTCCGAAAATTCAGGCGTTGCGGGAGATCGGAATCCCGAGACATCCGCGATATGTGACAAGTACTGCGTGATCTGGCATAATCCTGTGCATCAATCCAGTCGGTTTCAACATCATGGGTCTGAACATATGAACTACACCTACGAAGATATCTCTCGAATGATCGATCATTCGCTGTTGAAGCCTACGTTAACTTTTGCGGACTTTGAAATCGGTTGCCGGATGGCTGTCGTTTTCAAGGCAGGCAGTGTGTGTATTCAACCTCACTATCTGAAGCGATGTGCTCAGATCCTGAAAGGCTCGGGCGTTAAGGCAAGTACCGTGATCGGGTTTCCACATGGTGGCCACACGACAGGCATTAAAGTCGCCGAAGCGCGGCAGGCATTGGCGGACGGCGGAGAAGAACTGGATATGGTCTGCAATATCAGCCGAGTCCTCAGCGGCGACTGGGACTACGTGCGCGAAGACATCACGGCGGTCATTGATGTGACTCATACTGCGGGCCAGAAAGTCAAAGTGATCTTTGAAAACTGCTACCTGGAAGAGGAGCACAAGATCCGCCTCTGCGAAATCTGCAGCGAACTCAAGGCCGACTGGATCAAGACATCCACGGGTTACGGCACCGGCGGAGCAACAATGGACGATCTGCGACTGATGCGGAAACATGCCGATCAGCACGTGCAGGTCAAGGCCGCTGGTGGCGTGCGGGATATGGACAGTCTATTGCAGTGTCGGGAAATCGGCGTCACGCGCGTCGGTGCGAGTGCGACTCAGGCGATGCTGGACGAATGCCGTCTGCGTCTGAAACTGTCACCAATCCAATTCGACGCTGATGCCGTATCGCACGGGTATTGAAACGACCATGCTGCCGCAGACCGACAGGCGATGTGCTATGCCCCGGCGATTCTGCATCCTGCTGCACGATCATCCGTACTGGCACTGGGATTTTCTGCTGGAAGAAGGTGACCATGCGCTGTGTTGGCGGCTCCTGCGAAAACCGTGCTGCGATGAGCCGATTGCGGCTGAACAATTGCCGCCTCATCGATTGCTGTATCTGGATTATGCCGGACCGTTGAGTAACGACCGTGGAACCGTGCAACGCATTGCCAGCGGAACGTACCAGATCATTGCAAAGGAACCAGTCTTCCTGATTCAGCTGACGGGCCCGGACTGGACACAACAGGCATCACTGGATGTGGTCAGCGGCGATCGAATGTTCTGGCACTTCCGCGTCGCACCGGAAACTTGTTGTGCTCAATAAGTCTGCGTTTCCCTGAACAGCAAACGCTGATAGACTCTGCGCCCCAGACTCAACGATCACTGCCGGTCTTAACCAGGTTACGAAATCGATGAAGCGAATTGGAATCCTGACCGCTGGCGGCGACACTCCGGCACTTAACGCAACAATCTACGGCGCAGTCGAACGAGCGAATGCGCTCAGAATCGAAATTCTTGGACTGCAACGCGGCTATGCAGGACTTCTCGACAGTCGCGTGCCGCATGTCCATCTCAATCCGCTGTTTACGGCGATTCCGGAACTTGATCCCTGCAAAGGCGGTACGCTGCTGGGATCGTCGCGTACCTATCTTGATGAGACACACAAAGAGCTGCTGCAACTCGTCGCAGCGCATGTGCGTAAGTTAAATCTCGATGGATTGATCTGCATCGGTGGCGATGGCACGATCAACGGCATGCAGCCCATTGCCGAGATTCTGCCATGTGTGCTGGCACCGAAAACGATCGACAATGATCTGGGGCTCAATTACATCGACGAAGCAAACGAATGGATTCGGCGCCCGATCGACAAGGGCACGAAGTATCGCGAAGAATTGCTCCGTACTCGCGACTCGATGGAGCTGGAAGAAATCGTTAACTACGTGACGCCGGGCTATGCGACGGCCGTCTTCGTCGTTGCGCAAAGCATTGAACGCTTGCGAACGACGGCTGAAAGTCATCGCCGTGTGGCGATTGTCGAAGTCATGGGGCGTCAGTCCGGATACATTGCACTGGGTGCCGCCTACGCGCAACCTGACATTATTCTGATACCTGAAGTACCGCTGAATCTGGAACAACTGACAGCCCGGGTAGTGCAGCTGTATGACCTGCAGCAACACGCGGTGATCGTGGTAGGCGAAGGAGTGCGCAATGCAGACGGGACAGAACTCGGCGCGGCATCGCCCGCCTTCGATCCGGCGGGCAACGTGCGCTACAGCGGCGCTGCGGATGCGATTGGCCAGATGCTGACCAGTTCGCTTGGAGAGAATGTCTTCAGTGAAATGCGGGCTTTTGAGCCGGGTGCGTCATCGACGTTCATTCGAAAAATCGGACACACACAGCGCGGTGGACGTCCAATCCTGTTTGACCGATTCTATGCTTCTCAACTGGGCGGAAAAGCTGTCGATTTGCTCTTGTCCGGCGAATCGAATGAAGTTGCGACTTTGCAGTACGAACGTGCAACCGGATTTCGCGTCGGATCAATTTCGGCCAACAAACTTCGCGATCAATGGGGCGAGATTCATCCCCGGTCAGTCCATCCGTCATTCTATGACGCAAAACGTATGCTGCTGTCACCGACCGGAATCGACTATCTCCATCCGATCTTTACGAACGCGATCGGTGCTGACGATGTCGATTGCATCCGAACTCAAATGTTCAGCACAGGCAGCGTCAGAAATCGCTATCAAAGTGTCAACACTGACATCCGCAAACGAATTCGATATGTCTGATTAGCGGGCGATTGCTTTGCACGTCACAAATTGAACCGATGGCGCAGGCCAGCTTTTCAGTATTCGCCGGACTACCGGCAAAAACTGCCGCCACAGCATGCACACTTCGCTCTCAACGACGAGAAGCAGGAATTACGCAGGAAATACAATTCCGCACCGACTGCAAGGCTGTCTCCAGATGCATCACACCTGTTCCCTGGGGGATTTCCCGCTGGGGAAATGAATATCGCTGAACTGCTATTCTCCAGAATTTGAAGTGCCCTGCATACTAAAGGAAGATTGCTGTCATTGAAGTACCTGATGGTTTTCACGAACGACACTGGATGAAGATTTGATAACAAGAGACTATGTGATGAAACGTCCGAATGATGCTGGGTTTACCGTCCTGGAACTGATGATCAGTATTGCGGTCTTCACTATTTTGATCGCCGTCCTTCTTCCTGCAGTGCAATCGGTTCACGAATCCAGTCGTTCAGTTGCCTGCCGAAACAATTTTCGACAGGTAGGTCTTGCGCTGCAGAACTATGTCACCAGCTTTCGTCAGTTTCCGAAGACAAACACAAGTCAGGGAACTTCATTTGTGGTGCTGCTTCCGTTTCTGGAAAAGAGGGCTCTCTATGATGTTGGTCTCGGGCCGGGAGCGGCGACAGGCGATCAAGCCAACTACGCATCACCGAAGGTATTCAAATGTCCCAGCGATCCCGTTGCGATGGCCTATGCGCAGGGATGCAGTCTTGGAGAGAACATAGGCGTCTGTGTCTCTGAGATCCATCAGCACAGTGAAGTGGGCCGAAAGTATGACGGCGTCTTTCTCTCAGGTATTGATCCAGAAATCGTGACTGCGGCCTCAATTTCCGATGGTCTGTCCAACACGGCGGCGTACAGTGAAATCCTCGCTTTTCCGCGGCCGGATCTTCAGCAAAAAATTTATACGCGGCGAGTGGACATACGAGGCTGCTTCTCGGCGGAAGATCAGGCGATGCGATGTCGGCTGGCGGACTATCCTCTCAACACAACTCCCATGGCTCGCGGCACCACATGGCGGTTTGCGGCGATGGAAATGAACCAATACGTGCATGCCCTGCCGCCGAATACCAAAGAGTGCCGATTCGTACCAAACGCTGCAAGTGCTCATCCATCCTCTGCATATTCTGCGTTATGTGATGGCTCCGTGCGCCTGATCTCGGCTTCGATCGATGAAGCAGTCTGGCAAGGTGTCGGCAGCCGAAATCGTCGTGATATGACATCAGGATTCTGAGTGTTAGATTTCGGCACGGCGGAATTCCAGGGCCCATCGCTTGAATTTGCGGGCCACGATTTCCCACCCGTGCGCCGGAATGATTTTGGGTTGGACGGTCTCTCTTTGAGAGCCGCAGAACCCACGGCTTTTACAGGTCAGCGTTACGCATGGATGGCCTGCAGACAATTCTTAAGGAAGTGCTTTATGCGATATCTGTTTCTGACAGTGGCGATTCTGTTCGCCGTGACAACATCGTCTGCCAATGGCTTTCAGCTGCCGTCTCTGAACCCGGCGCCCAACCCTGATGGCGATGGAGGCACGCCGACAGTGCCATGGAAGTTTACTCAGCCCGTTGACGGGATGCAGTGTTACGGCAACGTCTTGTTTGCGGGTACTGGCCCAAATTCAGACTCGGGCGGGCTAAGTGTCTATTCCTATACCAACACAATTCCCGGGGGAGTTCTGGCAAGTGAGTTACAGTTACAAATCTCGGTCATAGTTGATACTGATCCGGGTATTGACTGGACCGGACCGATCTACGAACAAGTCGGCGAGAGTTACGCTACAATTATGCCGGCATTAGGAACCCCGAATATCGGACTGTTGTCGCTCGTCGGTGGCGGAGGATTTGGTGGAACGGGTACCGACGTAGGAACCCTAACAAGCCTCAACGGAGGACAAGGAGTTCTGTTCAGGATTCTTGAACCATAGCCAGCAAATCAGATTCGTATCATTCCATGCGGGTGAACGCAGTTGTGAAGCGACTCAAACACCATTCAGGCACCGTGCTGGATGGTGTTTTTTCAGTGAAGGATCGACAAATAAAGATCGCAACGTAAACTGCGAATTCGAGGTTCCCCTTGTGGCTGTTGCAACTGTGTCGAAAATTCAACAATGATTCCTAAACTGCATTTTTCCCCATGGACATGGTGTGTGATCGCGTCCAGTCTGTACCTTCGCAGCAGTCACGGATATGCGGACGAAGCGGCGGCTGTCGATTTTGAAAAAGACGTCGCCCCGATTTTGTTCCGGAATTGCCTCGAATGTCATCAGGTGCGAAATTCATCCGGCGGACTCGCGCTGGACACTGCTTCCGGAATCGCAGCCGGTGGCGAAAGCGGTGCTGCCGTGGCCAGATATTCTGCCGCAAATAGCCTGATCATGCAGCGGGTCAGGGGCCGCGAAATGCCTCCGCCGCAACACGGCGAAACGCGTGCGCTTGCTGCGAGTGACGTTGAGATACTGCGGCAATGGATTGACGCCGGAGCGGTTTTTCCAGAGGATCGGCGACTGGATATTTATGAACGGACCACCGACGTGCGCGGCGGTCGGGACTGGTGGTCGTTTCAGCCATTGCGCCACATTGACCCACCGTGGTCCACCATGGTTCCCGCAGGTTCGAATCCGATCGATGCGTTTATCCAGGTCGCCTTGCAGGAACAAGGTCTGACATCTGCCCCTCCCGCAGCGCCCGCCCAACTTGTGCGGCGTCTGTATTGGACGACGACAGGCTTACCGGCATCGGAAGCACAGATCGCCGCATTCACGTCCAATCCGTCGGATCAAGCAACGGGTCGACTTGTCAACGACCTACTGGCGTCACCACATTTTGGAGAACGCTGGGCCAGGCATTGGCTGGATGTCGTGCGATTTGCAGAGACCAGCGGCTATGAACGTGATCAGACAAAACCATTTGCATGGAAGTACCGTGACTGGGTGGTAAATGCCTTCAACAGTGACATGCCGTACGATGAGTTCATCCAGGACCAACTGGCTGGTGATCAGATTCATCATCGCTCTGAATCTTCCGTAATTGCCACCGGTTTCCTGCGCCTTGGCACATGGAATGACGAACCCAATGATCCGGAAGACTATAAGTACGAACGACTCGAAGACCTGGTCCATGCGACGTCTTCAGCGTTTCTCGGCATGACCACAAAATGTGCGCGTTGCCATGATCACAAATTTGATCCTGTTCCTCAGGAGGACTACTACCGCATCGCCGCTTCGTTCTGGTCTGGCCCTGTTTCGCCTGGAGCTGGTGACCTGCTCGGCGGCCCGAGTGCTGAAGCGCTGGGTTATCCGGAGGTTCTGGGCTGGACCGACGTCACCACATCGCCGCAACCGTTGCATGTGCTGAAGAACGGCGACCGTCATCATCCAATGCAGGCCGTGACGGCGGGCGTCCTGACATGTGTGCCAGGACAGCAATCCGAGATGGTTTCAAACGCGTCGGCGAACGAAGTCAAAGCGACAGGTGCGCGACTGCAGCTCGCGGACTGGATCACGAGCCCCGAAAATCCACTCACCGCTCGAGTCATCGTGAATCGCCTTTGGCAGCATCATTTTGGTCAAGGACTTGTCCGATCGTCAAACAACTTCGGCTTCACGGGCGAGCGACCGACGCATCCGGAACTTCTCGATTGGCTGGCCGCGGAACTGATCTATAACAACTGGAGTCTCAAACACATTCATCGACTCATCCTGACATCTGCGACCTGGCAGCAGTCGTCTCTGCATCCGGAATACGAGGCGTACGTGCAGCAGGATTCCGCAAACAGATTTCTGTGGCGCGCCAATCGACGTCGACTGGAGGCCGAAGCGGTTCGCGACGCGTTTCTTGCGGCCAGCGGCGAACTGGATCCGCGGATTGGTGGCCCAGGTTTCTTTCCCACGATCAGTGCTGAAGCTCTGGAAGGTCTGTCGCGCAAGGCATCGGCGTGGACAGCATCGCCGGAAAACGAGCAACTCCGGCGAAGTCTGTACATTTTCACGCAACGCAGTCTGCTTCCACCAATGATGACGGCATTTGATATGTGCGATACGACCCTTCCCTGTGGTCAACGCGACGTGACGATTGTTGCTCCGCAGGCACTGACGCTGTTGAATAATGAGTTTATTCACCGACGCGCCGGGTCACTTGCCGAACGCGTCTCGCTGAGCTGTCCAGACGCTGTGGATGGTCAGATCGATGCTGTGTGGCGAGCTGTCCTGAATCGCCAGCCGTCGGCAGTCGAAATGCGCATGGCTGCGGAGCACATCCAGCGTCAGTTGGAGCGTTTTCAACTGCCAGATTCTGAGAATTCGACAAGAACTCAGACCCCGAATGAGCTTGCTCTGGCATCGCTTTGCCTTGTACTGTTCAATTCGAACGAATTCATCTACGCTGATTGAACGGCATTGCGAAGGATTGCGAGAGGATCACTGTCGCCGGACACTTCGTGATCGACGGCAACCACCCACGGACTGCGGTTTGTTCAGCGACAACAGGACGCTCCTTTTTACGAGTGACTCACCAGCCAATGCCAGATGCTCTACAACGTGAACTTCAGTCAGCGCTGATGGCCGTCCGACAGGCGGCGATCGTTTGCCGCTCGGTCCAGTCGGCCATCACGACTGAATCCCTTGCAAAGAAAGACAACAGCCCCGTTACGGTGGCAGATTTTGCAAGTCAGGCCATCATCTGTCGCCGACTGCAGCTTGATTTTCCAAATGATCCAGTGATCGGCGAAGAAGGAGCAGCGGAACTCCGGCTGCCGTCGGGTGTTGATTTCCTGCACAGCGCGGTGCATGAATGTGCGGTTGCAGGAATCGACGCTTCGGCGGTTGAAGTCTGTGACTGGATCGATCGCGGCGGAGCCTCAGAGTACAGCCCGCGATTCTGGACGCTGGACCCGATCGACGGCACAAAAGGATTTCTGCGGAAGGAACAGTACGCAATTTCTCTGGCATTGATTGTCAGTGGTCGGATCGAAATCGGCGTCCTGGGGTGTCCAAACATGCCGTATCCGAACAAACCCGACGGCACAGGCGTGCTGGCATGGGCTGTCCGCGGACACGGAGCGTGGATGCAGCCGCTGTCCGAACCCGACACATCGCCGACTCGAATCATGGTGACGCGGGTTTCAAAGACTGCCGACATGCGATTCTGTGAATCTGTCGAATCCGGGCACAGCTCACATGACTGGTCAGGGCTGATTGCCTCCGAACTGGGCATTCACCTGGAACCGATTCGCATGGACAGCCAGTGCAAGTATCTTGCAGTGGCGCGCGGTGATGCAGATTTGTACCTTCGCTTGCCGACTCGAAAGGGTTATCAGGAAAAAATCTGGGACCATGCCGGGGGAATCCTTGTTGTCGAAGAGGCAGGCGGACTAGTCACCGACATCAGCGGCAACGCACCGGACTTCCGACACGGTTCAGCGCTGACTCAGAATGAAGGCATGGTCGTCACCAATGGACACGCGCATGACGACATCATTAACGCCATCAGAACCCATGCGCCAGCCGACATGGCGTAGATTTCGCGGCGTCTGACATCACTGATCGTCCATTTCGGTTTTATCATCGGATGCAGCCGGCAGATCCTGTCGATACCGGGCAATCGCAGCTTGGGAAAAGCCCTGAATCGAACGGACTGCGGCCTGCATGATTCCCGCACCAGATTCATTGAGTAACGTGAACGCGAGTACCGTAAGTCCTGCCGCACCGAACAGCAACAGGTCCGATGTTGCTGTTGACTCGCAAGATGCATCACGACTTCCGCAACGGCAGGTTTGACCAACGATTGCGGCTCAGAGACCACCTTCAGTTCCACCGAATATCAGACTGTTCGAAACGGGCACAAATTCACTCTGAGTGCTGCCGGACTGCGTGGTCTGAACCAGTCGATGGGCGAACTCCGGATCACTTTTCAGGGCCGCAGCAACTCGTTCCAGGTAATCGACCTCGTATTCTAATTCCTGCAGGCGTCCAGCGTTCGCGGCATGCTGTTGCCGCACACTGATCCAGTCTGCCAGTTTCGGTGACAGCGATACCGCTGCGTACATCACGGTCGATACCAGCAGCGAAATCCAGAACGCAATGGATATCAACAAAGAACCGACCGCCTGCGGAACCGGGATTTGTTCTTCGGCGGTCGGTTCAATGTCGTTGTCACGTTCTTCTTCGTTCATCGCTGTTCGAATCAATCGCCTGAGAAAATGGCAGGAACCATAGCGAGAAGCACCCTCCGGGCCACTTGGCCATTGATTCCTGACGACTCTTCTCAGGTCAGAATACTAGCCAATCGTGCCGCCGAAGGTTGCGGTGTCGCCCAGCATCTGTTCAATGCGAAGCAGCTGATTGTATTTACAGATACGGTCGGTACGGCTGGCCGAACCGGTTTTAATCTGACCGGTTCGCAGTGCCACGGCGAGATCGGCGATCGTTGTGTCTTCGGTTTCACCCGAACGGTGACTCATCACAGCCGTGTAGCCGTTTCGATAAGCAAGTTGCACGGCCTGAATGGTTTCGGTGAGTGTGCCGATCTGGTTGACCTTAACGAGAATACTGTTCGCAATACCCTTGTCGATTCCCTGGCTCAGGCGACTTACGTTGGTCACGAACAGGTCGTCACCCACCAATTGAAGTTGTACACCCAGTTTATCGGTCAACCTCTTCCACCCATCCCAGTCGTCTTCGGAACAGCCGTCTTCGATTGAACAGATTGGGTACTGACCGGCCCACTGGTCGAGCAATCCGACCATTCCGTCGGAATCCAACTTTTTGCCATCAATGGTATAGATGCCGGTTTTGGAATCGAAGAACTCGGTGGCAGCGCAGTCGAGTGCAATCTGAACCTGTTCACCCGCCTGATATCCGGCACCTTCGATGGCCTGCATGATCACCTGCAGGGCTTCTTCGTTGGTTTTGAGGTCGGGAGCAAACCCGCCTTCGTCACCAACGGCGGTGCTCATGCCCTTAGCGGCAAGTACCTTTTTGAGGTTGTGAAAGATTTCCGTGCCGGCCCGCAGTGCATCACTGAAACTGTCGAAGCCCAGCGGCATGACCATGAATTCCTGAATGTCGATGCCGTTATTCGCATGGGCTCCGCCGTTGATGATGTTCATCATCGGAGCTGGCAAACAGTTGGCACCGACACCACCCAGGTAACGGAACAGCTGCAGACCACAACTTGCCGCTGCTGCATGAGCAGTCGCCAGCGAAACGGCCAGAATGGCGTTGGCTCCGAGGCGTGCCTTGTTGGGCGTGCCGTCGAGTTCCAGCATAATCTGATCGACCACGGCTTGATCGTAGGCGTCCATATCCATCAGGGCGTCGGCGATTTCGCCGTTGACGTTTTCCACGGCCTGCAACACGCCTTTGCCCAGGTAGCGCGTCTTATTATTTGTGTCACGCAGTTCGCAGGCTTCGTGAGCCCCCGTGCTGGCTCCGCTCGGAACCGCCGCGCGACCTATCGTGCCGTCTTCGAGCTGCACATCGACTTCAACTGTGGGGTTTCCGCGGCTGTCAAGAATTTCACGACCGTAAATGGCGGTAATCGCAAGGCTCATCGAACAAATTCTCCGTTATTTTTCTTCCAGAATGGACTGATGGGTGTAAATGCCTGCAGACTGATTTCCAGTCCGCTGTTTCACATTGTAGCAGGCCGAGAACTGAGCGTTAGTGATCGATATCCTGCTTCCGAAACGGGAATTGGGATTTTCTGAGAGTGACTTGGTCGTTGCGGTCGAAGGAGATGCCTATCATCCCATGAAAGCTCCTTCGGCATTTTTTCTGAGCCGTTCCAGCTCCGCGCCAACGATGTGAGAGCAGATTGGCATCCGGCAACAAAAACGGAAGCCACGACTGTTGACTGCGCACGCTTTGTGGGACACGCACAAAACGGTCACGCCGATGGTCCAGTGGCTCAATATTCAAGACCGCGTCCCTTAGTTTTTTATGTTCAAGGCCGCATCAATCCATGACCGCACCGTCCCGCAATTTACTGGAAACGTTCGAAAACCCTTATCCGCAGCGAGATTTCCTGATCGAAACGATCGCTCCGGAATTTACCTCCATGTGTCCCAAAACCGGGCAGCCGGACTTCGGCACGCTGACAATTACATACATCGCCGACAAGGTCTGCTTTGAACTAAAATCGCTCAAGCTTTACCTGCAGCAGTTTCGAAATCACGGTGCGTTCTACGAAAGGGTCACCAATATGATTCTGGACGACCTTGTCGCTGTGACTCAGCCGCGATGGATGAAGATCGAAGCGGCTTTTACTCCCCGAGGCGGAATTCGTACCACTGTGTTCGTGGAACATGGCAAGCGTGCCGAGTAAGCTGCCCTGTGGATTGATCGTGTGGTGCATACACCTGTCTTTATTCAAAGGACGTTTATTCATGACCAAGGCGTGGAGCGGGCGATTCAATCAGGCAACTGATCCGCGAGTCGAAGCGTTCACTGAATCCATCAGCTTCGACAAGCGACTGTATGCGGTCGATATTCGCGGCTCGATGGCACACGCCACAATGCTCGCGCACGCCGGACTTATCACCGCCGATGAACGTGACCATATTTGTGCGCATCTGGATCAAATCGGGGAAGAACTTGCCGCAGGGCATTTCGTCTTTCGCACCGATCTGGAAGACATCCACATGCACATTGAAAATGCGTTGATCACGCGCATCGGGGACGTCGGACGCAAGCTGCACACGGGACGCAGCCGGAATGATCAGATTGCAACGGACCTGAAACTCTACACCCGCGACGCGATTGACGAACTCGATAAGCTGCTCGCCGCGATCCAAAAAGCCTTTCTCACACGCTGCGATCAGGATGCCGATGTCGTGCTTCCCGGTTACACACATATGCAGCGCGCCCAGCCTGTGCTTGCAGCGCATTACTGGCTGGCCTACGTCGAAAAATTCCAGCGAGATCGGGAACGACTGGCGGATTGTCGCAAGCGAGTCAACGTTAGTCCGCTGGGAGCAGCCGCTTTAGCCGGTACCACCTTGCCGATTGAACGCGATCTGACGGCCAAACTGCTGGGCTTCGGATCCGTAGCGGCAAACAGCCTGGACGTGAGCAGTGATCGCGATTTTCTGGTTGAATTCGTATTCTGCCTGTCTCTGATCGCCGCTCATCTGAGTACATGGGCCGAAGAATGGATCATTTGGTTCACAACGGAGTTTAGCTTCTTGCGTCTGCCGGATGCCTACACGACCGGTTCGTCGATTATGCCGCAGAAACGCAATCCAGACGTACTGGAACTGATCCGTGGACGCACCGCGCGCGTTATGGCAGCGGTTCCGCAGCTATTGATCCTGATTAAGAGCCTGCCGATGGCGTACAACCGCGACCTGCAGGAAGACAAGCTCGCGATGTTCACTGCGTACGATGCTTTGCGCGCTTCACTGGAACTGGCACCGTCCATTATCACCGGAGCTGAACTGCAGCTTGGACAAATTGAATCACGTATCGAAGATGGTTTTCTCGACGCCACCGCACTGATGGAATATATGATCAAAAAAGGTGTGCCGATGCGAACGGGTCACGAAACGGTCGGCAGGCTGGTCTCACATTGCGAAGCTCGCGGATGTCAGCTCAGCAATCTGCCGTTGGAAGAACTCAAGGAAGCCTGTAACCTGATTGAGGACGACGTGCGAACAGTGCTGGGAACCCGTAACGCCCTGCACGCACTGCAAAGTTTCGGCAGCGGAGGCCCCGCGTCAGTAAACGCGCGCGTTGCCGAATGGAAGGAGAAACTGGTGTAGTTGAACTGGTCAAACCTCAAAGCCACCAGCGTGAGTGTGACACAGGGCCTGCGCGAAAATAACTTTACAACTATTCGAGGCAGAGAAGCGAAGCGCCTCTGACTCGAATCGATCGACATCAGCAGATGCAACTAAATTCCCGATCGTTGAAACGCTCGAAAAAACACAGCATGAAAGCATCGGCGGCCAGTCGCTGGGCAAGCTGGATTGCGGTGCAATAGATCCTGCGACTGCCCGCCAATGCATTCATGAACTTGTAAAAGTTATTTTCGCGCAGGCCCATAGCATTGGAGTCGTATGCCATTCGTGTAAACTGTTCACAAACTCATTCTTAACCCTTACAGTGATACTTATCATGCTTCGATCAGTCTCAATCCTTGCCGCATCACTCATTCTGACGTCAGCTGCATTCGCTCACGAAGGCCATGGCCACCCACAACATCAGCACGGAGCGACACATTACGTTGTCAACCCGTCGCACGCGGTCCCAATCGTATTGACAGTCGCGGCTGTGTCCGGCGTCGGACTTCTGATCCGTCGTCACGTGCGAGGCTGGCGCGCGTAGCCATGAGCCGACTTAAGCACCCGGCACGGAGTGCGTGCAATCGCCTGCATGCTGCATTACGTCAGCACTGGTCGGGACACCCGGGCGAAATTCCTGTCATTCCGTGATTCTGAACACATGAATCAGAGGTGCGGCACTCCATGGATGATCAGGTGTCGCTCCTGCGTTTGGCTGACTGACATACAGGAGTGAATGTTCCGGATCGTACGCAACTCCGCCGACATCGCGATAGCATCTGGGAAACAGATACTGGCCAAAGCCGCCACCTTCCGATTGGTCCGTCCAGCGCATCCACGGATGAACATCGTTCGGGCTCATGGCTCCCTGAGCTACATGAATCAAACTCGCTGGCGAATAGAAATTGACCTGCGATTCGTAAGGTGTTCCGTGATACCCTTTGTTTTCGTCGCAGTCTTCCGGGCGGGCCAGGCCGTAATGAACGGGCCCCAGAGACATTTGTCCAATAATGATCACTGCCTGCTTTTTGCCAACGGTAATCCAGGCACCACCGCCCCAGCGATTTGCCGGATGATGCTGATCCAGCGGTCGCGCCATGGGATACCAGACCAGCGGCAGCGACTCGATGGAACCACCAGACGGCAGCGAGTCTGGCACGCTGTAAGCAAACATTGGAGGACCATGACTTGAATTCTGCTGTCCAGTCGCAGTCCATAATCCAGAAATCAGATTCTTGCCGCCGAACCATTTTTCTGATTCGGTGTTCGGGATCTGAAAAATATAACCTGCATGTTTGTCGGAGTGACATTCCGGTGCTGCGGACGCGCCATCGCCGAGATGCCATGGCCCCTGAGCACTCCGCTTGTGTAAATCCAGTGAGCAGCACCCATGGGTCGCAGTATCGTATTGGGCTGCGTTGTAGTAGACGTGGGTCGTCCAGTGCAGTCGGTCGCCAACCACTTGCAGGCCACCAAGTCGAAAATCCGCTCCGTCGAGGGCATCAGACAGATCCTGCATGATCCCGTGTGTGACATCGGCAAATGGCTGCAACAGTTCGGCTCGCGGTAAATCCTCTGCTCGCTTCAATGTGGACAGGACAGGTTTTGGAATCGAGATTTCAGCAACCCGTTGCTGTTGCGAATGGCCCGCAAGGAAGAGGGAACCAGGTAATGTGGATTCTGTTGCGGGGCGATCACGATTCGGACGAAATGCCAGCGTACCCAGAGAATATGCAAAGGAATCCTCATTGTCTTCGAGGTGCGGCGGTATGAATGCACCGAGGTATTCAAAGTTTCCGGGAGTGATCATTTCCGGATGAAGAAGGGCAACATGCCGCTGTGATTTTTGCCACGAATCGATCTGTTCTGAGATCACATCGGGAATCGGGCGAAGTGTCGGTGTTGGCTGGACTGTCTCTTCCGGAATCGACGGAGCCACAGCCACACGCGTCACCGTCGATTGTGCGATGGCATTTGCTTCGCCGCGTGCCTGCCAGTTCTGGCCGCCGCTCCGGAAGAACCGCACTCCAAAAATCATCAGGCCAGCCAGCAGAACTGGAGTCAGAATCAGATTCAGGTTGCGCATGGTAAAGGCTGGTGATCAGGTCTGAGGGCAGGAATCCGCGTCCTGCAAGTTTGCTCCCGTCTCGTAACGAGTGCGACGGATCTCACGGCTTGAACTTCAACTGTAAGTCTCAGACGACACGGACGAAGCGGAACGGATTCAAACGAACCGAAAAAGCGACACGGGTCAGACCGAGGTTGTCGGTCGTAATCGTTATGCTCAGAATTCCGGGACCAGTGAATTCATCCGGTGAATCGCGGATTCGCAGAGCGTGCGTACCGACGGAGCCGCCAGTCCAGCGCCATGAGATCCGGTGTGTTTTGAAGTGTGGTGCGGGCAGAGAAATGGCGCAAGTCTCTCCTGCGAGCACCGAGACTTGAGCGAGGATGCAGCTCCACGGAGATTCACGACATCACAAGTCCGCCAGGACGTGACTTAAGACGCTCGGAAAGTCGAGGCATCAGGCCATATGACAGAGCCAGCAGCTTGATGGGATGAATTGTCGGTATGGAAGCAGCCTGTTCCATCTGCATCCGGCAGGAACTGCAATCTGTGACGCCGGCGTTGGCATCGATAGTCTGCATTTCACGGATGAGTTGAGCACCGATTTCAATCGACTTTTGGAAATTCGCTGCCGCAATTCCGAACGTGCCGGCCATTCCGGTGCAGCCTTTTTCAATCATCAATACTTTGAGCTCAGGAATCAGCGCCAGGAGCTCCAGCATTGGAGTACCTTTCCGCAGAGCTTTCACATGGCACGGTGTGTGCCACGCAATCCGCATGGGCAGCGGCGAAAAGTCTCGCTTGAGCAAGCCACGCCGATTCAGATCCGCCAGAAATGATCCGGCATCTGTCGTCTGCTGTGCGACAATTCCGGCATCGTCGTTTTGCACCAGCATCGGGTATTCCTGGGTCAGACACACCGCGGAGGTCGGTTCAGTGCATACGATGGCATAGCCTTCTCGTGCCGGCTCGATCAATTCGCGGATATTCTGCTCCGCGAGAGTTCGTGCACCGGCAAGGTCACCGTTGCTGAACATAGCCATCCCGGATACCGTTTGACCTGGCGGAATGAACACGCGATAACCGTTATGTTCAAGGACTCGGACGAACGCTTCTCCAAGTTCCGGATCGTGATGATTGGCAAAGTAATCGACAAAATATACAACCGTCGGTGTGTTGCTGCCGCGCCGGAATTCTGATTCCTCAGCACGCGCTGCGATTCCAGGAACGGTGTTTGTGTGAATCGAGGAAGCGCCGATGCGATGAGATGCCAAGAACTCGTTGCAGAATTCTGCGAAATATGGAATTATTCAGGAGGCGATTTGTGACAAACGACACACGCGACGCCATTCGCGCGTAGGTGTGGACTCGAGACAATAACCAAGCCGTCTTGCTGAGCCCATGTGCCTGAACATGCTGTGCGCGAGCTTCAATCAGCAAATGGGGAATGTTGACTTCAGACGGACAGTCCAGTTGACACTGCTTGCAGTTAAAGCAACTGGCAAGCAGTCGTGACGCGTCGTCCTGCGCCAGTAACTCCTGCACACTATTTGTACACAAACTGTTGCGGACGACATTTGCCTTGGCACGGGGCGAAACTTCTTCGTCGCCATTTTCTTCCACAAACGGACACATGCGCTGCGGGCTGACCTGCGTCCGACAGATGCCACAGCCGTTGCACCGCACGGCCGCATCGGTCGCTTCTTCAGCCGTCCACGCAAGCTGCATGACGGGCAACAATGACTTTGACTGGACCGCGGAAACTTCATCCACCAACGGTCGTGTGCGCCGCAAATATTTGACCGTGAGAGACGGATCATTGCTGATAATCTTGTCAGGGTTCATCAGTTTTTGCGGATCGAACACGTCCTTGATCTGCTGAAAGACGCGATACAAAGCACCGTATTGCGTCCGAATGAAGGCGGTGCGGGAAAGGCCGTCTCCATGTTCACCTGAAATTGTTCCTCCGAAATCACGAACCTTGCGATACAGATCGCGGGCGATGGCTTCCATTTCCGTCGCGTCACCACGGCTGGGAATCGGCATGATCGGTCGAAAGTGGAGTTGTCCTGATGCGGCGTGAGCATACAAAGTCGCCGTGACCTCGTGGCGCTGAAAAACTCGCTGTGCGACGGGCAGAAACTCCGCAAGTCGCTCCGGCGGCACCGCGACATCTTCGACAAACGGCAAGGGTCTCGAATTGCCTTTAAGACTGGCGAGCAACGAAACGACTTTCCCTGGCAGAGCCCACAATAATTCGACATCGTCGTAGTTTGATGCCTGGCGAGTCAATTGAAAATCGATCCGGCGATCGTGCAGTAATCGCTGCACATCGTCCAGCCGCAGCAGGACTTCACGTTCACTGAAGCCGGAGAATTCAATGATGAGGCCGGCTTCGGCATCCGGCAGAATGATGTCACGAAATCTCTGGTCAGCGCCGCGTCCCAGACTCAACAGTCTGCGATCCAGCAGGTCGCACGCGCTGGGTTCAAGCGGCAGGATTAACTGCATTGCCTGAATCGCTCCTTCAAGCGAACCGAACATCAGGATTGCGGCGGATCGGTTTCGTGGAAGCGGCGACGTAAACAGCGTTGCTTCTGTAAAAAGCCCAAGCGTCCCTTCGGACCCGACGAGCATTCGCCCGACATCGATACGTGAGTCCTGCAAAATGCCGCGCAACCGATAGCCGCAACTGTTCCGCAACAACGGCGGCTGAAGCTCACGGATCAATGGATCGTTTTCGCGCAGGATCTGTTCAAGCTGCTGCAGGAGCAACGCACGTCGAGTGGTCGCTGTCATCGTCGATAGTCGGAGCGAATCGGACTGCGTTGTTTCTGACAGGATCACCGCACTGTCACGATTCAGAGCCCCTGCATCCGATGGCGTTTCTCGCCCCGCCAGGAGTTCGCGTCCCAGTTCTAATCGTTGGCCGCCGGAAAGCACGCATTCAATCGACTCCACATGATCCCGCGCGGAACCAACCCGCACCGCATGTGATCCCGCTCCGTCCACTCCCAGCATTCCGCCCACAGTTGTGATGCGACTGTTTGATGGATCAGGAGCGAAATAACGACCACGGTCGCGCAGCTGTTCGTTGAGCCTCTCACGCACAACACCAGGCTGGACGCGAACTCGGTCTTCGGAAATCGACACGATCTGATTCATGTGACGCGAAAAATCAATCACGATGCCGTTGCCGATCGCCCCTCCGGCAAGTCCGGAACCCGCACCGCGGGCAACCAGCGGAATATTGTTGTCGGCGGAGTATGTTGCCAGAATTTCCACATCACGCGTCTGCCGAGGAAAGGCGACTGCCAGAGGTTCGATTTCATACAGACTTGCATCGGTTGAGTAGGCAGCGACAGCCGCGCGATCGACCCGGAGTTCCCCCTCGATCGCGTCGTTGAGGTCCTCAACAAGTCTTCGACGCCGTTCTTCCACGAATTTCTGTTCTCAGTCTCAATGTGTCGCTTCGCGTTGCCCCAGATCCTGTTGTCGATAGCGTTCGGCAGTTTCCAGACTAAAACGCGGATGCTCGTCCTTGATCGTCGTTTTCCGGTGCCGCGCGCCGCAGCGATAACAGACCAGCATGTCTCCCATCATTGTATAGAGTACCATGTCAATCAAACCAGCAAGCATCAGAATGCCAATGGCAATCTCAGGTTCATAAAATGCCCATGCAACGCAACTGAGAATAGCCGCAGTCGCCACAAGCGCCAGTCCCAACGCAGGCGGAAAATCCTTCTGACGCCACAGATCCTCGCATCCACAGACGCGACAACGGCACAGATGCCCCTCGACAAAATCCTGTTTGCCTTCGTTGCGATTCCACTGACATTCGCCGCAGCGCACTGCGGATTCCATCGGTTCGGGAGCCGCCAACCGTCGTTTCTGACAGACGGGACATTGAAAAATGATGTGGGATGCGATGGCAATGGCCTTTGAAGAGGCAGGAAATCTCAGTTGGAACGCCGGCTCGTCCGAGAATCTGACTTGCAGAGTGGGCATTCGGCGATTAGCTCGGATTGACCCCCTCATGCTCGGCAATTGTACCGTCAATACGGTATCCGCAGGTCACGTTCCAGCAAAGCGGCCGTCATTTCGCCCATGAAAACGAGAATGAGCGCGGCGAAGAGCACGCCCGTGGCTGACTGCGTGTTGCGGTACTTCAGGATTCTGGCAACAACCACCGCAGTCGCGAATGGCACCAGAATTCCACCGACAATTCGTACGATCAGCCACAACAGATGAACCAAGTCATGCGATGCGAACCCAAATTGAACAAGCGCAAGAGTCGTCATCAGCAAACGTCCAACCGCAGCAATGGCCAGCGCCTTCGTAAACCAGGACAGCGGACCGATCGACATTGTGGGAGTCGTGAGATACCAATGCCCCAGCAGCATACCTGTCAATGTGGCTCCCAAAACTGCCGCGGATGCAAAGTCTGACAGCAGAAAACTCAGCGCGTCGAGGTCGAATCCACTCGCAAACGAGGCGGTCACCAGTGAGAGAAGACAGAGAATGGCAACCGCATAGATCGCAATGGCCCCCGGTTGTCGTCGTCCCAACTTCCACACAATATGCCCGGCAAATGCGATAACGGCGGCAATAAACACCACGAAGCGAATCAACGGGTTTCCGGCCTGTGTGCGCACGCCGGTTGTCATTACATCAGTCGACGAATTCATCGTCTGCGGAGCGATGCTCGGCTGCACGATCAGCACCAGCAGCACACACAGACCCAGTGCGACAAGCATCTGAATTCGGAAGAAACCGTCCGTCACTTCCTTACGAGGCATCAGCAGCCACATCAGCGCGATACCGGTGACAAGTTTCAGTACAAATGATTCAATCATGACCGCCCATCACTTGCCATTGATGAGAGCCATTGCTTCGGCGCGGCTGGCGAGGTTGTTGCGGAACATCCCGCGGACGGCACTTGTAATAGTCAACGCTCCTGGCTTTTTAACCCCACGAATTGTCATGCAGGTATGTTCAGCTTCGATGACCACAATCACACCATGCGCCGTAAGTTCATTTTCGATCAGGTCGGCGATCATGTGCGTCATGCGTTCCTGAACCTGCGGGCGACGCGCAATCTCATCAACCACCCTTGCCAGCTTACTCAGTCCCGTCACTTTGCCCCGCGGAATGTAGCCGACATGTGCTTTCCCCATAAAGGGCAACAGGTGATGTTCACACATGCTGTTGAATGAGATGTCTCGAACCAGCACCATTTCGTCATACTGTTCTTCGAAAACCTTTTGCAGATGGCGTCCGGGTTCAACGTGCAATCCGCCAAAAATCTCTGCGTACATGCGAGCCACGCGGGCAGGCGTTTCTTTCAAGCCATCGCGGTCAGGATTCTCTCCGACCGACAGCAGGATTTCCCGAATCGCTGCTTCAATCCGCGGCTGATCCACCACGCGAGCTTCCGGAGGAATTGCACCGCCAGCGAGAATGTTGTTGATGTCAGTCATTGAGATCCCATAATGGCGAACTGTTTTGTCCACAGTTACAAACCGCGAAACCATGGATTCTATGGTTCTCATTCGTTCAGAACATCGTAAGACGGCATGAATCGCCGGAACGGGAAAATTTCGCAGGAACGGAAGATCCATCAGCGATGCAGGCGCAACCGCGACATCGCAACTGTCGAAGGAGAACCAGCGGCGGTACCGTTGGAAACAGTCGTCGTCTGGCGTTCAATCATCTCCGGCGGCATGAATCGATCCAGACGCGGTCGAAAGACGACAAGCAGGAATAACGGCATATACCATTGAGCGTATGTGCCGATGTCGTCCGGATACCACATCTGCGCGGCCACAACCAACGCCGTTGAATTTGCCAGCAGGTTTTCGAGATTTCGCGGACGAGGCAATACAGTCATTGCAGTCAGCATGACAAAGAAAATTGCCGCCATGGGAATGCGGATAAACAGGCGACTCACAGACTCCTGCGAAACGCTTAACGTGTCGTCGAGCAGCTGATATACCGTCCAGTTTGTACTCGTCACGACACGATTAAAGAATGAATCCGCATCTCCGGAAATCATCATCAGGCAGGTCGCCAACACCGCCACGACCCCCAGTACAGATACCCCAAATCGGATGGCACCCCTGCGCCCATAAAACACGGCCCACAACGGCAACAGGAAGACGGCGAAAAACAGCGTGCCACACGCTAATCCCAGCAGGACTCCCGCGACTGTCGGTTTTCGATAACTGGCAATCGCCCAAATCAGGCACGCGGCAGGCAGGACATGGCTGAGCTTATGCACATTTGCAGCCGTACAAGGCAGCAACAGGTAAAGACAACTCATTGCCACACCCAACTGCAAACTGGCAAAGTGCTGGCGCCCGACGTACAGCAATCCAAGGATCACAACCAAATGCGCCACCACCACCAGAATTCTCGCGACAAGCAACTCCGTATTACGGGTCTGACCGGTGTTGACGGACACCGAATTTGGCAGCGTTCCGGACAACTGAGCCATCGCCGCCCCTCCCGCTGCAATCAGTGTTTCGGTCGGTGCCGGTAAGTCACCAATGACGTCGGTGCGACTGACCTCCACTTCGCGCCGCTGCAATAACGCACGGCCATGTTCGATCGCTTTAACGTTTGTCAGTGGCGCTGGCTTCAGAAAAACACCCCACGCCAGTATCGCGAACGCAGGAATGCAAAGACACGTAAGTCCCGCGGTATTCAGATTCTGATCCAGTCGCGGACGACGCGTAAGCGACTCATCAAAGAGTAACCGCACCACCAGCAACACTGCCAATACCAACAGTGCCCATGTACTCCAAATGTAGAGCGGATGCTTCCGGGAATCCATCACACTCATTTCAGACTGTGGCAGTGCTTCAGCAACTACGTCGTCGGGTGAAGCAAGACCTGACTGATTCTGCGGTGTATCTGCAGAGGATGATACATCAGTCGCATCTAAAGCAGGTGGCAAAGTTTTATCAGGATCGGAGGAATACGCCACATCGCGAAAATGGCTGGAAACCACGACTGCAGCGGCAATCAGCAGGGTTAGGATCAGATCCAGATTTCGGATGGTCAGCGCGCGTGAAAAACGAAAATACACCGCAATGACAAGCAGCGAAGCATATGCCAGCCACGGAAGATCCGATACCGGAGCTAAAGGAAATTGTGTGCCCATTGCTTTAAGCGTTCGAACGAACGTCACCACGAGTTCAGCAGGACGACTCATTGCCTGATGATAGTGACAGCCGACCAAACAAAACGCGCAGCCACCATGTTGCGCGGACCCGGAAACTTCCGTCCCCACGGAAGTCACGGCAACCGGACTTGAAGACACAGTAGCGACACGCCCTCACAGGCTCAGTCAGCTACCATATGCCACATGTCCGATCGCCATGCTCACCTATTGGACGTGTTTCGTCGCAGCTTGGCAACTGGTTGTTCGTTCTTTTTGCGAATCTTGCGACGATTTTTAAAAGTCACCGGATAGTTCTTGACAAGCTGTAACGCTTTTATCGGCGCCGCAAGCATTTCATGCCGCATTATTGCATTCCGCCAGCACCGCCGCCAGGGCCACTACCACCGCGACCTTTCCCTTTGCTTTTGGATCCACGTCCGCCGCCACTCAAAGCGTTGCCGCCACTCATTCCACCGCCGTAGCCCCCCATCATGCCGCCCATCATCCCGGGAACACTCATTCCTCCGGATTCACCGGCAGCACCATAAATTGACCCGGCTGCAGCGTTCGCGTCTTTTTTAAGGTGTTCATAGAGCTTCAGAATGTCCTGATAGAACTTGAGGTCAAGTTCCTGATTGCGTGTACGACCGCCATTGGAGACGGAATCATTGACATAACGTGTCACAATCGCCCCGTTACTGTCCACTACTGTGATTCTATCGGAAAGAGGCTTATGACCGCGCTTCGCGTCCACATAAGATTTCAGCTCTGGGCTTTCGCCGCTATTGAGTCGAATCGAAGGTGTAATTGCCGCGAGCAGGTCCGGCGATTTAAATTCGACACTTTGAGTCTCCAGAACCGACTTGGACAGATCCACAACTTCGACGTCCGATTTGCCACCAATACGAGCGCCGACGCGCACTTCCAGATTCGCCATTGCAGGTGTTCCTGCTTTTTCGTTTTCATAATACATACCAATCTTTACCGACTGCGGATTGTCAGCACGTTGCGTGTAGTATCGATACGATTGAGGCACAAACGCTGGAGCTGTTGGCTCACTCCAGTCGGAAAAAATTGTCGCCTGGGTCGCGAGATCCGGCTGTTCAAGTTCATCCACGGGGTATCTGAAATTTGGATTCTTCATTTCCAGGCGGACACGATAGATGTAGGCATTGCCACGATCACACGTAAAGTCCATGAACCGCACCAGAAGAACGCGACCTGTTGACATTGCTTTGTTAATCAGCTTCTTCAGTTCTTCCTTGTTGTCGTATTTTGATTTCCTGCCCGAATCCTTCTTACCATCTGACATCTCGTTGAACAGGTCGTCTGTTAAACTGGCAGAGTCGCCAACCGCCATATTCAGGTCCGTACCGTTCAGCATGTAACGCGTGAATCCACCCTTCTTAGTTTGATCCGGCAACATTTTCTTGCGTCTTTCTGCCTCTTCCAGCAGCTTCGCCTGATACCGATCAACCAATTGTTGTTCTTCTTCATCCAGCTTGAAATCGTCCAGCTTTTTGTGAGACGCATCCGTAAGTGTCCACTTTCCAGCGGCCAAACGCGGCAAAGGCATCGTTAATTCGCTGCGTGTCACGCTGGGATTGACAACATCAAGGTCGAAGGCCAAAGACTTTTCCAGAATCTCTCCGATTTCGTCAGTCGAGATACTCTCCCATTCGCCCGACCAGGGATCTGCTCCGGGAACAGCTTTCTTACGTTCAATCTGGAATCCCACAAAGTCGATCGCACGTGCCACCTGCGGATCCGTTTGAGGCAGATGCAGGGATTGAGAAACTGAACGAATCTGTTCCAGAAGCGGAAAGATCATGCGGACAGAAACACCACTGTGGTAGCGCACTTTGCGTTCGACAGCCGCAGACGTCATACCACCATAGCTGCCGTAGCCGCTTTCCCCATACCCGCTGTCTCCGAAGCCGACTGCCCCAGCCATACCACCCATGTTACCTTCGCCTCCCGACATCCCAGGCACGTTGCCCGCGCCCCCTGGATATCCTCCGGCAGCCGGCGCCGCGCCATATCCCCCAGACAGACCACCAGGACCCGAAAGACCACCAGGACCAGACAGACCACCAGGACCAGACAGACCACCAGGACCAGACAGACCACCAGGACCAGACAGACCACCAGGTCCAGAAAGACCACCAGGACCAGACAGACCACCAGGACCAGACAGACCACCAGGACCGGCCAAGCCACCAACTGCTACACCGAAAGTTTTGTTAACGTCGTCGCCAACTTCCGGTTCAGTCTTCTCTTTAGCTTTCGCAGGATCCGTCTCATCAGTCTCTTCATCTTCAGCGTCAGGTTTCTCAGCCATCACGATCGCAATGGCATTCGACTCCGGATCAACAGGTGCGAGAACCGTGACGGCACTGCGGCGTTCACGATTCGGATGAATCGGTGCGTCCCACGGATTTGCCGTGTGAAACCGTTCCAGATCTTCTGTTTCGGACTGCATTCGCTCGGCCAGTGCAAGCACATCGGGCGTGTCGTCGAAGGCAATTCTCTTGTCTTCCGTGAAGGGATTCGATTGCCATGCGGAACGCGTCTGCTCAGCCGCTGCCTTCAGATCTTCCGGTTGCTTCGGAGGACGGTGACCAACTTGCCGTTGCAAGTCCGGTCAATCCCAGCAAGAGAATCAAAACGCCGCCGATTTTTTCTCCGTGGTTTAACAGCAGCGCCTTGAAATCAAAGCCTTTTAATTTCGCCATGACTGGGATCCTCAGATGTTCTTTTTTATTGCATTCGATATGCAGCAGAAATCAGATGTTTGCTCACGAAATGATGTATTTGAGAAACACTTTACGGCGCTGGTGCGCCAAGCGGATTTGTCGCGTCAGGAACGTTCTTCGCATCAGGTACTGCAGGAGAACTTTCACTTGATGCCGGTGGATCGGTCGGTTCGGGTGTCACCGCCTGTCCTGGAACGCTCCCAGCGGCTGGTGATCCCACGGGAGATGCATCCGGAACAGGAGCGGCCGGTTGCGAGATATCCTGTTCGGGAATTGTTGCCGGGGCTTCTGCCCCTGGACTGACAGCACCCGAAGTCAACGGAACGTCAGATGGTACGGGTTCAGCACCTGTTGGAGTTGATTTCTCAGCTTCTTTGGCAGATATCTCTTCGGTCTTTGCCTGCGTCTCGGATTCCTCTGGTGTCATGTAAAGCGTCAGTAGTCCCCCGATATGCACATCAATCAGCGTTGGGTCAACCATTGCGGCATTCAACACCTCGGCTCCTTTTGCAACCCCAGCCCCCATCATACCCACTTCACCATCTGCACCAGAAAACCCGCCTTCACCCGACATGCTGCCAAGCCCCGGAAAGCCACCAGGCCCGGCACCGCCACCCCCTGCCATTCCGAGACCCATTCCGCCGGATCCTCCCGAAAAACTACTCAAACCACCTGACGATTCTCCACCCGGCATTCCCATTCCGCTACCAGACATGCCAGCTCCATACCCAGAAGACATTCCTGCCCCACCACTATACCCTCCAGACATGCCAGACATGCCAGACATGCCACCAGCAGAGCGAGACTTGATTTCGACGCGAACGATTTCAACAGGGAAATCCGAATTGGTGAGTTTGGCCAGCAAATCCGGCAAGCGTTCATCGCGAATCACAACGTCCAACAGAAACGCACGCGTTTTGTAACCCTGATCTTTTTCTGCATCATCGACGTAGCGAACTTCTTTCTTCGCGGCAGAAGATTTACCGCTTCCCATGGAAGTGGCCGAACTCATTTCACCCGCCATGGGGCTCATGCCCTCACCAAATCCGCCCATGCCACCTGCGCCTGCCACAGAACCGAATTCCTCAACCAGAACATCGCCACTACTATTGCCTTCAAAGGCAGTTCCCGGATGCGAATGCGACTGCCCAACTCCTCCACCTGACAATCCCATTTCTCCACCTGACAATCCCATTTCTCCTCCACCGCCCATTCCTCCACCGCCCATTCCTCCACCGCCCATTCCTCCACCGCCCATTCCTCCACCG
>JBBJME010000161.1:0-16179 GCA_037719765.1 Planctomycetaceae bacterium | reverse complement strand
TGCTCGCGGGACAGACCGGAGAATTTCAATCGACGATCTGATTCGGTCCAGCAGGTCGCTTGTGGATCCGCCCAGCGCGCCATTGTCTGGCCACCTTGTGCACAATCTACCACAGTGACCATTGGCGACTTTTCTGCGTCGGCGTCGGCCAATTGCTTGAACCTGGAGAATTCCTGAGTGGCGTTCGACATACTGATCGACACCAGTCCAATTTTCCCCTCAGTCGATGGATGGCCTTCCGCATCGATCGGCCTGATCTTTGCCGTTTGCACTTCCGCTGCAGCGTTCAGGGATTCGGGCGGCTCGTTCTGACCGCCGCCGTAGAGACCTCCGTCTTCACCTTTGTACCGGTCCTCGGCGGTCATCTCGTCGAGTGGCTTGAAGCCGACGCTGCTCTTACCGACCGATGTCTGAGACGACCCGTTTGGCCTGCCTGGCCCGTTGACTTTTCCCCCCAGACGGATCGATACAATGGCCATCGCGTTTCCTTCGCGCTCCATTTTGAGAGTCACCGTGGCTCCCTCCTTGAGTTCCGCGGCCTCAAGCCCGTCGCGCAGGTCCGTGCCTTTTTCGTCCTGAATTTTGGCGTCTGCTGCAATCCTGACCGTTCGTTCCTGCCCGTTGGCGAATACGTCCGCCACCCGTTTTTTGGCGTCAATCCTGCGAATGATGGCCCCGACCTCAAAGCCCGGCGGTTGGCCGGCAACGGCAAAGATGGCCAGGACAACTCCAACCACACGCAGCAGCATGGTGACACTCCTTCTCAAATCGGACGGCGGAACACTCTGTGTCGATTTGGAGTGCGGTGACTTGTCACCGCTTTCCGTGGGTGCAACATTGATTGCCAAAGGCTTTTTTCTGCTCGACGACACCTGAAAAAGAGAGCTCCGAGAACTCGGAGCACTTCAAATCGAATATCATCTTACCAGCGCGAATGCTTTCCATCGCCAGCCGGATTTTTGCGGCTTGACAAAGCACTAGTTTTTGGCTGCCGTCGCCGCTTCTTTCAGCAGTTCTTCGGTGCTGCTTCCGTGGCAAAGAACGACGCTGTTGGGGCCAAGCGCGTTTAAGACCGTTTCGTCGTAACGGATTTCGCGTTTGACCATCACGCCGCGTTCGATGTCCAGCGTCAGGGTTCCTTTCGGTGTGGCCTTGATCAGTTGAGCACGCATCGTAGGGCTTTTCACCGCAGCTTCCACTGAGGATCGGAATGAAATCGTCGCGACGCCGGTCTCGACAGATTCCAGACGAAATGTGCGCAGGATGTTGATCTGGCGACTGATCTCTTCCGTCACACGTACGTTCACGGGAATCATTTCTCGCCACGTGTCACCGACAGCAACCGGGTTTTCCGGCAGCGGCATCAGAAACGTGACGGCGTCCGATGCTTCTGCCGACTTTGGTGTGCTGGTGTCGACGGCTTGCTGAACAGTGTCGGTTCGCGGAGCGGAGGACTTGTCTCCCACGATGACGTTTCCGGCTTGCGCGACGGCTTTCCCGGCCGGTGCGTAGCCCCCAGCGGAATCGGATTTCTGCAACGCATTGCCAAGGCTGGAAATCCAGAAACGTGGCGCGCTGCCTTTCAGCTGTCGAGCGGTATTTCGAAACGCCGGAGGTATGTCTGCAGGTTGCATCGTGGTGTCGAACATGACTGGCTCGTACTCATTCGTCTGCACCCTCATCCCCACAAATTCGTACTGCATCGTCAGCCGCGCGGCACCGGCGTCATCCACCGTTGCCACAGTGAAAATTCGTCGCTGTTCGATGGCTGTGACATCGACCTTGCGAATTTCACTCAGCATCGCGTCGAGTGTGACGTTTTCTGTATTCCTGTACCGCAGCTTCTGGTCGGGAACAAACTTGTATCGCAGTGTCCATGTCGGCGACGCAACAGGCGCTGCCGGTGATTCAACAGACTCTTCCGGTGATTCAACAGACTCTGCCACGGTTTCAACAATGTCTTCTGACGGACATACGGCGGCGAATGAGGCGGCCAACAAACCAACAGACAACAGGAATTGGACGAGCATCTTCCATGATCCTCAAGAGCGGACAGCAGATATCAATCGACCCGAGCTGGACGAGGGCACCGATGAACGGATCCGCAGCATATCATCTCACTTGAGCGATAAGTCCGGATTTCTCTGCTCAAGGAACAATTCGTCTCACCAGCATCACACAGATCGGCAGAAATTGCTGAATGCTTCCCGGCGGCAGAAATCCGGATTCCCGACTGTACCGACTCGACCAATCCTGCCGATTATCGGATCAGGCGATGATTGAGCGGATTGACTGCGCGAGGGTCCGAATTTGGATCGGTGCAGTGGATTCTCGCGTTTGAACTGGTTTATAGGTTTTCGATTGGGGCGGACACATGGAAGCGCACGCAATAGATCATGAACAGGGCGGTCAGCCAAACTTCAAGCGACGACTGGGTCGAGGCCTGAATGCTCTCCTTGGCAACGGCTCGGACGAGTACGTTGGCCAAACCCCTACCACAATCCCCATGCACGCTCTCTCCGCTCCTCCCGCACCGGCTTCGGATGAGATTGCGATGGAACTGATTGAACGCAGTCCGTTTCAGCCGCGTCGCGATTTTGACCCGGCGGCGATTGATGAGCTGGCAGAAAGTATCCGGAAACACGGCATCCTGCAGCCGCTGCTGGTCCGCGCTCGCGCGGACGGCGAAGTTGGCTATCAGCTGGTTGCGGGCGAACGACGCTGGAGGGCCGCGCAACAGGTCGGAATGGAGACCGTGCCGTGTCGCGTGATTCAGTTCGAAGACCGCCAGGCGTGCGAAGCGGCACTGGAAGAAAACCTCAAACGCGAAGATTTGAACGTACTCGAAAAGGCCGCAGCTTTCAAAGACTATCTGGAACGCTTCGGCGGCACGATAGAAGAGCTGGGCCGTCAGCTGAGCATGAATCGTGCGACCGTCAGCAACATGATGCGACTGCTGGAACTTCCGGAATCCATTCAGCAGTTGCTGCGCTCAAACAAGATCACCGGCGGACACGCAAAAGCACTGCTGCCGCTGTCAGAAGTGCAACAGAACGAACTGGCCCGACAGATCGAACAGGAACAATTGTCCGTTCGTCGCGTCGAAGACATCGTGCGGGAAATGCTGCGGGCCGGGACGTTGCCGCTGCCGAACGGGACGGACGCAAATGCAGCAACGGAACAAACGGAAGGCGGACAACATCCCGGCGTATCCAATCATGTGCTTGGTCTGCAGGATTTTCTGCGAGGCCATCTCGCGCGAAGATTGATATTCGGCAGAAGAAGAACAATGCCGGCCAGATCGTGATTCACTTCGCCAACAACGACGATTTCGAACGTCTCGTCGGACGTCTGCGGAATGCCGGCTAAAGTGCAGAGCAGACTTTTTGGCCAAAGTGTACTTCACGCGGTCGCCGCTGATAGTAACCCGAAGCGTCAGCGAGGGCCACAAATCCTTGCCTCGCTGACGCTTCGGGTTAGTGTGATCCAGCGAGGAATATCTCACTATTGTGCGGAATCCGATGCAGCCGAGGCTCTTCGCCTGCTCGCCGCGGCGATCCCCGGATGAATGGACACGCAGGGAACATAACTACCGCATAACTAACCAGAATTGCGCCGGGTCTCCAGCCGCGTGACGAATGCCGCGTGTTCGCTGGTCGCTAAGCCTTCATTCAACACTCGCATGACGCTCTTGCCGTCGCGTTGCAGCATGGCAGATGCATCCAGCCAGAGTCCAGGAAACGTCTCACTGCGGTAAATGCCATCGCCGGGCAGCGGCTGCAATTCAAAGCCGTCGTCGCGCAGCACGTACCATTCCAGCAGCTTGTCGTTGACCCGCCAAATCAGGTATTCACGAACCCCGTGCCGTTCGTAGGTTCGCAGTTTTGCGCCTCGGTTGAGAGAAACGCTTGAGACAGCTACCTCGGCGACAAATTCTGACGGACCGGTCAGGTAACCATCTTCGCTGACTCGTGTTTGCCCGCCACAGGCAGGATCGATGAATAGTGCCACATCCGGCTGAGGCTCGTTGTCGTTGTCCAGTCGATTTGTGACATTATCCGCTGCGTCAGTGCCTGGGGTTTCAATCGCATAATTGACGATCCAAGCCATCAATGTTCCATGTGGCTGACCGTGACGAAGGCGAGCGGGTGACGGCAGGTAAACGACTCCTTCGATCAGTTCCGCTTTCTTGCAGTCGGGCATCGCATGATACCGACGTTCAAACTCCGCGCGATTCAACCGATCGCCCGGTTGCAGTGGCGGTACTGCGGTTTGAGAGTTCGGAATTTCGGCGATCGACATAGCGACGTAGCGACGTCTCCAGAGTCAGGTGTCAGACAGCGACGCCATCATAACGTGCTGCGCCATGGACTTGAAGTGCTTTCTTGCGCAATCACAGCTCGGGGCACGGACGAAAGCTGGTCCGCGATTGTCCATTCGTTTGATATGATTCGGAAGTGGCGACGTTGCCACACAGGAAACACGCGCTTACCTCGAGTTGGGCCTGGGCATCCAGCAGATCCGGCCTCGTTACAAAGGATTGGTTGGCAAGGGCTTGATGGGCTTGGCTGAAGTTGTCAGCCATGCAATTGACAGGAAGTGACAGCTGGGTATTCTCAACCCGTTTAGTGAATCGAAAAAAACCTGCGATTTTTAGAATGGCGGTTCTGCTAATGACGTGCAATTCCTAGTAACCGTTCACGGAATCAGTTCTGTAGTAGCGATGGAGCGGTCTGTTTATTGAGCTTCGCTTCGATGGAGGACTTCAGAAAGTCGAAGAAGTTGCGTTGTTGTTTTCGGCAGGTGGCCAGAGCTGTCCACATGCGTTCGTGATAGCGCTGACCAGCTTCGCCGCGAGTTCCCTGAGTGATCAGACGATCGATAACGCACTGGCGGATTTGTTGTTCGTTGTGATTATTGGTCGGTTCGACCCCGTCTGCAAACATAAAACGGAAGTAGTCCTGAGACATATCGTACGACTGGATTTCGTCGCTGCCTTCCACGACGTATTCGCGGATGGCGAAGCGCGCAGCAAGATTCGCGGCCTCTTGTGATGAAGGAGGCTGGCGAACCAGCTCCAGAAAGCGGTCGCGATGGATCATCATCGAGCGGCGAAAGCCTTCGGCCGTCATTTTCTCGCGGGTATGCCATGCCTGAAACAGCCGCCGCGAACGATCCTCCAGCTGTTCGGCCCAGACTTTTGTTTTCTCGTCCGGGAGCTTCTTCAGGAACCGGATGTCGCGTATCAAATGAGCCCAGCAGTACTGAGCCTTAATCCAGAAGTTCCACGCAAACGAGCAGTTGGCTGAGAAGTAATCGAAGTTCAGATAGCCCGCGAATTCCTCACCGACAAGTTCTTCGAGCACTTTGCGAGATCGCGTCGGAGCAATATGAAACACCGTGAAGATGGCCGATGCGATGCACCAGATCCAGTGCTTCTTGCCGTTGTTTTTGAAACTCGTCTCGTCGCTGCCGAGTTGTTCCTGCTGAGGGATCGCATCCTTCAGTTCCTGGTAGCTCTCATTCAGAGAATCGGCGATCAATCCTGTGCAGAGTTTCGCCAGATAGCCTCGCGAAACCGGCACCTGCAGCACGTCTTCCATGTACGTTTCGATGGTGGAATAGCTGCAATGAGCTGCGGACTTCATCCACCCGATCATCGCCAGCAGTCGCGGCCCGAAGATTGGTTTGTTGAGGATGTCTCCAACGTCAGGCACATATCTTTCACCGTCGTCCGTGAGATAAACTCGCAGCCGATGTTCGGTAACGAAGACCGGCGACTCGGGGAGCTCGATGAACTGGTATGTCTCGAATTCGTCGGTGGGTTTCAGGCCTAACCGCTGAACTTCTTCGTCGGTAATTTCATAGTCGTATGTTTCATCGACGCGTTCCGGCGGCAGGTTTTCCCGCAGATGTCGCGGATGCCCGGCCTGGCCACCACGTTTTGGCTTACCGCGTCGCCCCGGCTTTTTCGAAGTCTTCGGCTTGGTGATATCACTGGATGGCGGTTTCGATGATGTTGACGAGTCTTTTGTCGCTTTGGCCAGCGCCAGTTTCAGTTCAGCGACCTCTTGTCTCAACGCAGCGATCTCTGCCGATTGCTTTGCTACCAGCTTCTGAAGATCCTCAATGATCTTGTCTCTCGCGTCCATCATGGAAAGCTAACAAATTTCACCTGTCCCAACCAAGACCATTTTGAAACCGTGAACGGTTACAATTCCTATATGACATGGATGGGCAGTACTTCGCCGCATTCCCATCGTTCAAATCTTCGGACCGATAATGGACCGACCGAATTGGCTGACGTGGTGGTGCAATTACTTCGCGGACAGCCTGATGGCGGCTTCGAACCGGAGAACTGGCTATCTGAATCAGAGTTACGGCCGCTAATCAGCGTTTGCTTTTTTACAAGTTTGGCACCAGAAGAAGGGCGATACCCACGCTGTTCGATATTTTGGCCCCAAAGTAAGCATGAGTGGTTCAATACTTGTGAGTTCTGCCCGGACAAGCCTCTGGTGGTCGAATCGCTGCGAAGATTGGCACCAATCTGCCAATCAAGGGGCTCCGCAATTTGCGTTTCACTTAGAGAAGACGTTTTGCGGTTGGTGGGGATGACGACGACGAGGTTTGACGGACTAGATTTTTATGCGGGGCGGCCTGGCTTTGTTCGAATTGGTAGTGTGCTGAATGTTCAAGTACATATTGTTGCGCCAGGGCACATTCGTATCGAATGCGGCAGTATCGAATTTGAACTTCGAGCAGGTCAACTTCGTCAGTGCCCGTCGCTCCGGTCCTTAGCATGTGTAAAGGACTTAACAAGAACGTTTGGGGAGACTGTTGCAAAAGCTGTGATTTCGAGATGCAAGCTTTCTGACGAGCAATGTAAATTGTTTGGGGGGCTAAACGAATGCTCGGATGTTGAAGTAATCCTACAGATGATCCTGCGTCCGATACTCGACCTTGGACATGGCGGCGCTGTTGTTGTAATCCCAAATCAAAGTGAATCATCGTTTAGCAATGCATTGGAGTCGCCCAACGGGGTCATGAATTTGAGTTTGTTTGAGCGCGCTGCTGAGCACCTTGGGGCTTGCATTGCGTGCCATAACCTAGACGATTTGACAGATGCCTTTTCTTCGCAAAGCATAAACCGATCTCTTCAAACGCGCGGCAGGCTTGCTATTGCAAGTAGAACAATCGGTGAATTGGCTTCTGTCGATGGTTGCGTTGTGTTGAATAGGGACCTTTCTGTCGTGAGTTTTGGCGCGAAGATCAACACTACCCGAGAACAGGCAGAACGATCCGAGATTCAGTTTCGAAATGCAAGAACCGAAGCGGTACTGGATCGTGCAGTACTCGAAAAAGAAGGTGGAACACGGCTGCGGACAGCACTTTGGCTCTGCAAAACCTTCCCGAACGTGATAGTTTTTGTAGTGTCACAGGACCAAAACCTGAAAGTGCTTTGGTCTGAAAATACTACTGCTTTTGCATTTGGCCCAATCGCGTTGAGGACGATCCCAGAGTTTGTGTAAACAATGAACGGAAAATCGAGGTTGTTCTTTTTGCCGACGCCGACGCCGACGCCGTGGCCTTCGGCTATGATGTACCAGATCGGGCTCTCGATCGATTTGACTCGCGCGACCAACTGTTCGGCTTATGACGTGGGACCTCGTGCCCGCCAAGCAGGTGGGCGCCGAGCACGCCCGTCACTTGTTAGTCCAGCGAGACTCGTTTCTGCTGATAGTCAATGTGGAGCACACGGTGTTCGAGAAGTGAGGTTCCGAGCAGCGGATACCTTCCATCATTTGCAATAACCTGCAGCGGCAGTTCTTCACCAAACCAATCGACGTAACAGAAGAAAGTGTCCAGGCAGACCCTTGAACCATCCGCCAGAATGGCCTCAGTTTCAACCAGCGACTCCAGTTCCAGTTCTTTGATCATCGCCAGTGACAAGACCAGATGACCGTCGAACGCCGTATCGATCCATGTTGTGACTGCGGAATACTCGCCTTTCCGTTTGTTGCTGATGCGAACGTCCAACAAGGCTCTGCCGTATTTATCAACAACCCCAATCACGATGTTGCTGCTCCAATATGAAACGCCGCATCATGCCCGACTCTCAACACAAATGCCTTTCTGTCCGGGAACGCATTTTTCGCAGCCAAAGCAGCCTCAATAAACGTTGATCCGAGGAAAAATGCTTTTGACACAGGTTCAATTGCAACAAATTGACCGCAATGCGTTGCCTCAAGCCGACTTCTCAATTCAAGTTCGTAAACTACTTTGGCTCTGTCAGCAATAGACATCCTTAGTCCTCCTTTACAGACGTACCCCGGTTCTCAGTGGCAGGATTGTACGGTCTCAGCGAGTAGGCAACAAACTCAGATTTGCCGGATAAACCGCATTATGCACAGAGTAGGCCTGACCACAGTTGCCGCGTGTGCCGAATGCGGCTGGATCACGTTTCATGGGCCAATGACCAACGGTCCGCTCATCGTTGATTCTTCAACTGACGGTACTTCGTGCGGTACTTGTCGTACAGTTGTGTGTGGCGGCTGGTCAAATCCACTTTGCGACCCTGGATCCATGCGGCCGTGACCAGCGTTTCGGTTTCCAGCGGATCGCCGTCGCTCACAAACAGTGTGGCGTCTTTGCCTTTTTCCAGCGTCCCCACACGATCCGCGATGCCCAGGATTTCAGCCGGGTATTGCGTAACTGATCGCAGGGCGTCGTCGTACGGCAGACCATACGCCGCTGCAGTTGCGGCCTGATACGGGAGGTTGCGCGTGTTCCATGTTTCAGATCGACCGGTTCCGGAAATGCAGAACCGAATCTCGGCGCGGCGCAGACGTTCAGGAAGCGTGTAGGACGAATCGTATTCTTCGTGGTCCCGTCGCGGATCTTTGTGCACGGCATCGACAATCACGGGCACGTCGTAACGTCGCAGCAGTTCAGCACACATCTCTGCATCATGCCCGCCCAGCAGAATGATTTTCACGTTCTGTTCAACTCCGAATGCGACAGCCGCCTGAATCTGGTTCGCGCGGTCCGCCGCAATCAGCAGCGGTATCTGACCTTCGACGACCGGGATCATGGAATCCAGGCGACTGTCGAACGGCTGATCCGCCGGATTGGCGGCACGGGCTCTGAAGTACGTTCGCGTGTTCTCAAAAAGTGCACGCAGATCTTTAAGAGCCTGGACACGTTCTCGATCCCTGTCCTCAAGATGCTCTTCCGGCTCAGTAGCCGGGCCGGGCGTCATCACCGGTGACGTTCTGGGCCAGTTGATCATCAGCGCACAGTCCGGTTTCAGCGTCATGTCTTCATACGTCCAGCCGTCCAGCTGCAGCACGCTCGCCTTGCCGCTGACAAGACCGCCCGAAGGGGCACTGACCGCGATCAGCACGCCATTCGCGCGGGTCACGGGAATCAACTCGCTGTCTGGATTCACACTCACATGCGCACTGACATTCGGATTGATCGATCCGATCTCCGTCATATCGAGCGTTGCGCGTGTCGACGAGATCTCTGTCAGCCCCATGTGCGAATGAGATTCAATCAGGCTGGGGTAGACGTGTTGACCTTTGAGATCAATGACTACCGCATTTTCCGGCGGTTTCATGCGACGTCCCAGATCCACAATTGTGCCGTTGTCGAAAATCAATGTGCCGTCTTCAATCGCCGGTCCGCTGATCGGGTGCAGCACGCCGTTGACTAATGCAATCGGCTTTTTCTGCGGCGCGCCGGGGATCTGATCGGAAGCCGATGCGGCGGAAAGCAGGAAGAGCAGTGCCAGCGAGGGGATTGTGATTTGAATCATGTTATTTCGTGTCATTTTGATGGTTGAAGTGGTGGCAGAATTCGTCATACCGGGGCCAGAGCGCGGCGGGATCGGAATCGTGTTCCCCGACTTTTCGCATTTCTTCCCGGGAAGACAGAATCTTCTGAATCAACGTGTTCCGTTTCTGCAGCGACTGTGCCTGCATCTGAGCATCCTCATCGCGATGAAAGTAGCGGCGTCCATCGATCCATGTCTGTTCACAGCGTGTGAAGTTGGAAAGCGGGTCACCGTTCCAGACGACGAAGTCTGCGTGTTTGCCCGGTTCCAGAGATCCCACCAGATGTTCAATTCGCAATTGCCGGGCGGGATTGAGCGTGACGAATTTCAGTGCTTCTTCCCGCGGAACGCCGCCGTACTTGATCGCTTTGGCGGCTTCCTGGTTCAGATGCCGTGCAAGTTCGCCGTCGTCGGAGTTGAACGACACGACGACACCCTGCTTGTGCATCAGGGCACCGGCGTGCGGAATCGCATCAGAGACTTCAAATTTGTACGCCCACCAGTCAGAGAACGCTGACGCCATGGCGCCATGTTTCGCCATTTCGTCAGCGACTTTGTAGCCTTCCAGAATGTGCTGGAATGTTCCGATCGTGACGTCGTACTCTTCCAGGATGCGCAGCAGGGCGAGGATTTCATCCTGCCGGTAACTGTGACAATGAATCCAGCGGTGCCCTTCCACGATCTCACGCAATGCATCCAGTTCGAGGTCACGTCGCGGAGGCAGTCCACGGCGATCCGTCTGCCACGCGTCCATCTTTTTTGCGTAGTCACGCGCGGCTTCGAACGAATCACGGAACAACTGTTCGACTCCCATGCGTGTCTGAGGATAACGTGATGAGGCTTTCTGCGAATTGCTTTGTTTGACATTTTCGCCGAGTGCGAACTTCACACCCTGCGGTGCTTCGGCGAACTTCATGTCTTCGCCTGTCATGCCCCAGCGAAGTTTGATGACCTGATTGTGGCCACCGATCGGATTGGCCGACCCGTGCAGACTGTTGGCGGCGGTGACACCGCCTGCCAGTTGACGATAAATCGTGATGTCATTGGCATCGACGAAGTCACCGATGCGGACTTCACAGGTAATGGCCTGCGTCCCTTCATTGACTCCGCCATCCGTCGCCATGTGGGAATGGCAGTCGATAATTCCGGGCGAAATGTGCATTTCCTGCACGTCAATGATCTGAGTTCCCTCGGGAATTGCCACATCCTTGCCGACAGCCACGATCCCTGCGTTGCCGATCACAAGCATGCCGTCTTCGATGATGCCTTCCGGGCCACACGTCCAGATGGTTGCATGAATGAACGCCACTGTTTCTGAGACAGCCGGAGGTTCAGTTCGGCCGAACGCCCCAAGCGGATAATTGATCTCGAACGATGCGTTCGCCGACTTCTTGTCGTCGTCCATCTCGTCGCCCTTGTCATCGCTCTTCTCCTCAGCAGTTGCTTCGGGTTTCATTTCGTCCTGTTTCTCAGGTTCAGTCGGAGCATCGACACGCACCGCGCTGGTGATGGCCGAACTGCCATCCGGCCAGACAATGCTGCCGATTGCCGCGGCGCGGTCTTTTTGCGCGGCATCTTTTTCTGTCAGTGTGAGTGAGATTCGAATGACGCCTTCAATGCCCCAATCCTTCCCATTGAATGTCGCCGACAACGCCGTGTCGTGGAGCTGGACGCCGTCGAGCGTGAGGATCTCTTTAGGCTTCGTGTCGTCTTTTGATTCCTTCTCAGGTTTGTCGTCGGAATCAGGGCTGGCATCATCGGCCGACGATGGTTTGCCTTCACCGACGGTTGCGTCGTTTTCTTCAGCGGCCGATTCGTCCTTCGCTGCTTCCCGCTTCGACTTACGTTCGTCAGCCTTTGGCACTGGCTTTCGAGAAACACGGCCCTTGAGCTTTCCCTCGGTGTCGATGATTTCCATGTACAGCCGATCCGGAAACTCAGCGACCTTCTCGATCTGCAGTTCAAAGTGCCCGTCCGCCTTGCGAGCAGCCTCAGGAGCATGCTCAAACCGCAGGCCGTCCACCCATGTTTCGACGATCTTCGATTCCTTTTCGAAGAGATCGCCGTCGGTCACCACAAAACTGGCGGGTCGGCCTGCTTCCAGTGTGCCCAGCTGATTCTCGACGCCCAGCATCTGCGCCGGACTCACTGTCAGGGCTCGCAGCGCGGATGATGGTGACAGACCGCGTTCGACGGCCTTTCGCAGATTTTTCAGAAAGTCGTTTTTGGAATTCAAGCCATCGGTTGTCAGCGCAAAGCGTATTCCCGCAGCATCGACCCTTGCTGGATTCTCAGGTGCGATATCCCAGTGCAGCAGCGATTCCAGCGTGGCATCCTGTGCGGCCTCCGGAGTGGCAACGTTGGGTGGTTTTGGAAATGCAAGTGGCAGAATCAGCGATCGCTTCGTCGCCGCGATTTCCGGCAACCGACGGTATTCTTTGCCACTCCCTTTGACAATCAGTGCCAGACCGAACTCGGCCGCGAAACGGTCGGCGCGCAGGGCGAACTGTTCGTTCGATGCCGATACGATAATCGGCATGGAACCGGCGATGGCGAGCTGCAACGCTGCGAGTGCGTCGTTGTGCTCCGGCCGCTGAAGTGAACTGTCCGCCGCGAAAGCGGCTTGGGCATCGCGATACCATTGTGCATCGTACATCGCCTGCCGCGCCAGCGCAACGGCACCCATCGGACTTCCGGGGTATCCGTCTCGGCCTCGCCGCGATACCGTCAACTGCAGGTGCAGAGCGACATTGCCGGCCAGCAGCGATGTATTGGCATCGGTCCCGGTCAGGGCCACCAGCGCGCTGCGACCTTTGATTACGCCGTCGGTCGGAGCGACAAGCTGCGCCACGAATCCCTGCTTGCGAAGCGCCGCGAGATCAGCGTTGGCGGGAAGTTGATCCGCGACAGAAAGCTGTGGTGTGACCTGACCGTTCCAGTACCGTGCAGAACCGTTGAGGCGTTCCGTCGAGATTGTCTGTTCAGAATAGGCATCAATGAAGCCGGCATAGATTGTCTTGCCGGTGAGATTGATTTCTCTGGCATCCGCTGGAACTTTAATGTCCGCCCCGATCGCTTCGATCCTGCCGTGTCGCACAACGATTGTCGCGGCTTCTGGTGCCGCATCCGGCTGCGAGACAATCATGGCACCGGTGATGGCAAACACATCGGGAGGATTCGAGCGCAAGGCTTCCTGCGGCGTTGAAGTCTGGTCGGCCCTCGCACAGACAGAGATGCAGGCCAGAAATTGCAAAGTGATCAGAATCCGCAGCATCATGGTTTGTCCGGCTTGGCGTGCAAGGTCTCCTGAGGCAGCCGAACATGATGAAAGTCGAGCCAACGTAAGTAAACCGCAGACTGGCTCTGGAATGCGAGATTCGGATGATTAATCCCGCGCCAACGGCAGCGGTGAGGACGTAGGATGGACATTCATGTCCGTCGCACAGCCAGCAATCGCGTTCGAAGCAACGGTTCTGGCCAAGTGGAAAATGGGGTCATGGAACGCTTTCCTGGCGAGGACTCGGACAAGAATGTCCAAGCTACTGGAATCGCGAGCATTCGGGCTTGTCAATCCAGCGGTGCCGAGATTTCCAGCAGATCGATCGCCGGTGAGCCATTGCAGAAGATGGTGGCCATCCGTCCGTAAGTGACTTGCCCCTCTGTCAACTGCAGCGTCCTGACCAGGCCCGGACCGGCAGTGAAACGAATGATGGCACCCAGATCCACATGGCGCAGCACGTTGTGTTGAATCAGGACTCGGCCCAGGGGAATTTTGCCCGCGAGGATTTCCTTTTTCACACACTCGGTGACGTATTCAAAATTGAAGCGGACGTAGCCCAGCTGCACGATCTTGTCCGTACCTTTTTTTTGCAGCAGACTTCGTCGGAGATACAGATCATTTTCAAATCGCTGGTCAATTACGATCACCTCGACCGCGCATTTGTGAAACGCTTCCATGGTCACGGTCATATGAAGTTCATGGACCAGCATCTGACGATACGGTTCCGGCGTCGCTTCCTTGGCCACATGCTCAGCAGTCAAATAGAGCGGTTGCCCTTCCGGCTCTGGAAACAGGCTCACAAGTTCCTGAAGTTCGATGATCGGATTCACAGCGAGTTATCCTGGTCGATGTTTTGCGATTAGTCCCAACGGGACGGCATGTTATAGCGACGGGCGCGAGACCGTGGACCTGAAGACAAAATCACGGCCAGTCCTCCAATGAGCGGAGGCACACGGTTTGTTGTTCTATCGAACTCCAAACCGGAATGCGAGTCGCGGAGCGACGTCGCCTACGTAGCTCAGTCGCTCCGCCGACTGTGATTCCTCGGCAAAAACGCGGTCGTACCATCACGGTCAGTTTCTGATGCCCACCCCGATGCATTGTTGTGCAGTCAGTAGCTCCGGGTCAACTTACGGAGATCGTCTCTTCCTTCGCTCCATGGCCTTGCAGTATACACCCACATATTCCTCGGCACTGCGGGTCCATGACCAGTCACGGGACATGCCATTGCGCACAATTTGACTCCAGATGTCCGTTTGGCGGTAAACTCCAATGGCTTTTTCAATCGTTTCCGCCAGCAGCTCTTTCGAATAGTCTACAAAGACGAAACCAGTCGCCGACTGCAGCGACTCCAATTCTGATTCAAAGTTCTCAACGGAATCTGCCAGCCCGCCCACCTTACGAACAATCGGCACTGTCCCGTAGCGCAGGCTGTACATCTGATTGAGCCCGCATGGTTCAAAGCGACTGGGCATCAGAAACATGTCGGCACCCGCTTCAATCTGATGGGCGAGCGAATCATCGAAACCAATTTCGGCAGCCACCTTGCCCGGATAGCGGTGGGCGAGATCCCGCAATTGTGCTTCGTAGCGTGGATCGCCGGTGCCGAGAAACACCATCTGCAGATCCTGCGACAGAATTCGTTCAGCCGCGCCGGTGATCAGATCGAATCCCTTCTGGTCCGCCATGCGTGAAACCATACCCAGGATCGGCACGTCCGCCCGCTGATCCAGGTGCATCCGCCTCTGCAGTTCGGCTTTGCACTGCCGCTTGCCTTCGGCGACCGTGTCGATCGAATACAGCGCGGGAATGTGCTGATCCGTTTCCGAATTCCAGATCTCATCATCAATCCCGTTCAGGATTCCGACAAGATCATCCCGGCGATGTGAGAGCAATCCTTCCAGTCCGTAGCCTTCTTCGGACGTGCAGATTTCCGTGGCATAGGTTGGGCTGACGGTTGTGATCCGATCCGCAAAGGCGATGCCGGTCTTCAGCAGATTCAGATCTCCCCAGGCTTCCATCTGATTTTGATTGAAGTGTCGCCAGTCCATACCTGTGAGCGGCATATCGAAGTGCCAGAATCTCCCCTGATAGGCCATATTGTGCAGTGTCATCACGCTGGCCGTGCGTTCAAATCCGGGGCGAGCATTGAACTGTGTCTGCAACAGACCATTCACGAGACCGGTTTGCCAGTCGTTCGAGTGGATCACATCCGGACGCAGGATCATCTGCCGACAAATCTCCAGCACGGCGCGGCTGAAAAAGCAAAAGCGTTCGCAGTTATCGACATAGCCGTGACCATGTTCCTGATACAGATGACGTCGGTCAAAGTATTCCGGCTGGCGTACCAGGAGCACGCGCACAGTGGTGTCCGGCAAGGTCGTCCAGTTGACTGCGCCTGAAACAGCGCGCCCGTTCATCGGAATTGAAAACCGCAGTCCCGTATCGATGATCGCGGGCAATGACACGTTGCTCTGACGAAGCAGAAAATAATCCGGCAGAATCAGCGTGACGTCGTGGCCGAGTTGATCGAGCGATTTCGCCAGCGCTCCTGCCACATCGGCCAGTCCGCCAGTCTTGGAAAACGGCACGGCTTCGGAAGCCGCAATGACGATGCGTAAAGATTCTCGTGGACTGACCATGCATACGTCTCAGCAAACAGGATCGTGCCGATTCTTAGTGTTTCGTCCGTGAAACGTTACGATGAGGATGCGTAATCGGAAAGTCGGAAGAGTGTATCGCGATTCTTGTGGCTCGCCCGTGAGAATCAGGGCAGTCTTCAGAAAGTTTTCGGAACCGACGGATTGTTCCGGATCTATCACTGAATGCTCTCGTTTTCCCTACCCCAGCGTACGATCAGCGTATGCTCAACGTGCAGGTGGTCCAGAATCCGGGCGACGACAAAGTCGACCAGGTCCGCAATCTGCATCGGCCTGTGATAAAAGCCCGGCATCGACGGCATGATGGTCGCGCCAGCCTGGCTGAGACGCGTCATGTTTTCAAGCTGAATCAGACTCACCGGCGTCTCACGCGGCACAAGGACCAGCGGTCGGCGCTCCTTCAA
>JBBJME010000418.1:0-4556 GCA_037719765.1 Planctomycetaceae bacterium | reverse complement strand
TCGGCGGAGCGACTGAGCTACGTAGGCGACGTCGCTCCGCGACTCGCATTCCTGTCAGCGCCGAACCGAAAACATCGCGATTCAATTTAAGGAAGGAACGATCATGATGGAACCCTCGGCAATTCCAAATTGCATCATGCCACAGACCCAAACCTGCAAACCCAGAACCGCCCGTCATCTCTTTAACGCTCGTACGATCTTCAGAAATCCCCAGACCGTAAAGATGAATGCCGCGATAGTTGTCACGCCGGCAATCACAAACACAAGGACGACGCCCACTTCACCTTGCAGGCTGTCGATAGCATTCAGGCCCAGGCAGGTGAAGAAAAAAGTAACGGCAAATGTGAGGACCGCTACGGCAAGTCCTGTCATGACCGAAAACACGATCGCCAGTGTCCCTGGCCGACCGCGATCAGACACAGAAGTGGCGATGTCTGCGACCTGAGTCGCCAGGTAGGGGATTTCTTCAGGTTTTGGTGCTGGTTCATTCATAAATCGGACAAAACGTGTTAAATGCGGATTCGCAAAAGACACCCGGATCATTGAAACGACGATGACGATCAGCCCTGAGATGGACTGCATCTCGTCATTGAGTTCAAAATCGAACAGCTGCAGATTCTCTTTCATTCTTGCGACCTCGGACGTCTTGGGAATCACGGACGTCCCGCGCTGAACGCCCCACCGCAGCAGCACCTGCGCGGCCGATCGGTGTTTCTCCAATGCGATGCACTGCACAATCCGATGGTCCAGCAGTGATTCTGAAGCACTGGCCATGCCCAGACTGTAGTAACTGGCTGCGCCAAGGGGCGAAAAAGCCGTAAAGGCAATCTCTTCCTCCTGGCAGTAGCGCAGGAGTTTTGCCTGCACGAGAAACGGATGCGATTCCACCTGCAACACCGACGGGCGAATGCGAGCATACGAAAGCAGGTCGCGCAGCAGGCTGGTTCCGAAATTGCAGACACCAATGTGTTTCACAAGTCCGGCATCAACAAGCTTCTCCATCGCCGACCAGGTTTCGCTGACCGGCACGCGAACTTCCTCTATGCAGGGTTTTGCCGCCGCCGGATCAAAAAGCCAGCCGGGCGGATAGCGCACATCGATCGGAACGTATCTTTGAGCAATCGGAAAATGGATCAGGTACAGATCCAGTTGTTTCAGCCCCAGATCCTTCAATGATTTTTTACATGCCATTTGCACGTGTTCTGCAGCGTGATAGGTATTCCACAGTTTTGACGTCACCCACAGGTCATCCCGTCGGCAAACCCCGGCGTCAAAAGCCTGAGCGATCCCGTGACCGACTTCGACTTCATTGCCGTAATCGCAGGCACAATCCAGATGGCGGTACCCGGCAGCGATGGCCTGCTGAGCCACTTCAGCGGCGCTGGCTTTTTCAACTTTCCAGAATCCAAATCCCACAGACGGCAATTCAGCGCCGGTGGAAACAGGCAGAGTGATCATAATGGCCTCAACAAATCGATGAACCTGCGAGCGTCGTCCGACAGAAGCTGGTACAATATCAACCTGACCGTTCCTTGTCTCCTGGTGGTCCGAAGGCAGGGAAGTCGTCCGAATTAAGGAGTCGAAAATGAATCCGGAAGAAATGCTCAGCATCCTCAAGTCATTGCAGGAGGAGCTCGCAGACGCCGAATCGATTCATCCCGAGCATCGCGAATCTCTGCAGTCGCTGACGCACGAGATTCAGCAAACGCTGGCTTCGCATTCGTCGGAGAATGCAGTGACTTCGGTCGATTCAACTGCGACCAGCACGCTGTCTCAACGGATGAAGGAATCGGTCATCGAGTTTGAGGTGCGTCACCCCATCATTGGTGGCTTGGTAGAGCGGCTCACCGACGGGCTTGCCGCAATGGGGATTTGAAGGAGAGAAACTCGATCAATTGCAGTTTGGCACGTCGCGTTTGGCCTGCGTCAGATGCTGATTCAGGACGGGACGTTCATCGACAGGGCAGACATTCAGACAGCCTTGCAGCAGGTCCATGGCCTCACCAGACCGGCCAGCCCGCAGAGTTAAAATGGCATGATCGCGGCGTTCGCGGTATGACCCGGGAATCAGCATCGACAGTCGGCACTGGACACGCCATGCAGAGACCCACATTTCACGATTGCCGAACAACGCCTTAAGGTTGTTGAGCATGCGAATCATGATTGTGCGTTCGTCGACTGGTTTGAAAGATCTGCGAATTTCAGCGATCGGCAGTTCCGTGATTCCGTGCAGCCAGTCAAGACATTCCGCCTCGTCCATGATGCGACCGTTGTCGAACGCATCGACATACAGATTTCCAGTATCCGTCTGCAGTCGCGTCAGAAAATGCGACGGAGCGGCGATTGGTTCGAGCGGAATTCCCAGTTCGTTGGCAACGTTCAGATAGATGAGCGACAGAGAAATCGGAATGCCACGGCCCGTTTCCAGCACACGATTCAGGTAACTGGCGTCCGGTTCTGAAAAGCAGTCGTGATCGCCGCGAAGATTCAATTCTTCCGTCATGTAGCGAACGAGGAGCTTCAGTTCTTCGACGTCGGAGCCTGCCTGCGTCACGGGATGAGTTAGCCGCGCAACTGAACGCTGCAGACGGATTCGCGTAGGTTCAAACGACAGGTCGGATTGTCCGTCACGAGCGATTTCAAGTGCCGCTGTCACGAGATCAACGTCCGTTTCGCGACGAACCAGACGCATGAACTGCTGATCGTGTTCGAAGAGTTGGCTGTACGGCGTGAGCGATTCGGAAAGGAAGAATTCAGGGTTGTGTGTCGAAAGATGCATTGAGGATCGGGGCAGGGCAGAGTGATTCGAAAATCAATCCGCCATCTGGAACCATGGATGCCCAAACTATAACCGCGTCCCTCATGTGCTACAATGGCGACTGTCTTCCCGGATTTCCACATCCAATCCGAAAAATTCATCGCGATTTGACGGGAAGAGACTTTTACCTCGGCGAGGATCCGATTTCGGACAGAATCATGTGTGACAAAACCAGGTCACCCAGGTGAGTCACGGCTGCGTCTTTGTGGCAGCTTCCATTATGCGTTGTTCTGTGGCTTCGGAGCGGCTGAATTCGCCGGTCAACACACCTTCGCTGAGCACCAGAATCCGGTCACTGACGGTCAGCAACTCCGGTAGTTCACTTGACGTCACAATAATCGCCATGCCTTCCGAGGCCAGTTGCTCCATCAGCAGATACAGCTCCGCTTTCGCACCGATGTCCACGCCGCGTGTGGGATCGTCGAGCAACAGGACTTTGGGATTCGTCAACATGCAGCACCAATGATGCATTTCTGCTGGTTTCCGCCGCTCAACGTTGTGATCATGGCTTCCGGGCCATCGGTCTTGACGGACATCGACTTGATTCATCATTGTTGCCGGTTTCACCCCGTGACCGATCACTCCTGCCGACGACACGTCGCTTCAGCGAACACGGTGATGTTCTCGCGAACGGTCATGTGAGCGAACAGACGAGTCGTTTACGATCTTCTGTCACCATCGCGATTCCGGCCTGCATGGCTCACGGATGACTGAAGTGACGTGATTTGCGAGGATTTCACCCTGAGGCGGGAGTTCACTGGCACCAAACAGGCACTCCAGTAATTCGGTGCGCCCTGCACCCATCAGACCCGCAATGCCGAGAATTTCACCGCGATGCAGTTTCAGACTGACATCCTGTAGTCGCCAGCCGCGAGAATGCCCCGGCCAGGGCAATGACAGATGCCTTGTTTCCAGCACGACGGAGGCGGCGCGTTCGGTCGTGTGCTTTTTCTGCGGCTCAATATCCCTCCCAACCATGGAGTGCGCGATCCCGCGGGGCGTGGCATCCTGACGATTTACAGTCTGCACAAACTGTCCGTCACGCAGGACCGTAATACGATCAGCCAGTCGGAACACTTCATTCATCTTGTGTGAGATATACAGAATCGTCACACCGCGGGTGCGGAGCTTATCGATCACGCGATACAATCTGGCGACTTCGGATTCCGTCAGCGCGCTTGTCGGTTCGTCCATGATCAGAATGTCGGACTGCAGCGACAGCGCTTTCGCGATTTCGACCAGCTGCTGATCGCCGACGCGGAGCGTACTCACCGGGGCGCGCGGAGAAATGCTGGTATCCAGTTCCGCGAGCAGAGCGGCTGCGCGGTCATCCATTTCCCGCTGATTCAGAATGCCAAACCAGAATCGGGATTCACGCCCCAGAAAAATATTGGCAGCGACCGGCAATTGTTCCACCAGATTCAGTTCCTGGTGAATGATACTGACCCCGGCATTCTCCGCATCGCGCGTGCTGGAAAACTGAACCGGCTTGTTCCGCAGAAGCAATGTGCCTTCAAAGTCACGGATTACTCCCGACAGGATTTTCATGAGCGTGCTCTTGCCCGCTCCGTTTTCACCCATCACGGCATGCAGTTCGCCTGGTGCAACGTCAAAGCTGACATTGTCCAGCGCGCGGACCGCACCAAACTGTTTGCCCACGCTGCGGATTGAGATGATGGGTTCCATGGCATTTTGCTTTTCTGGGCGGATTGGTGCCAACACTCTGTTGGTTGAGTGA